>JAJSAA010000078.1 GCA_024274995.1 Deltaproteobacteria bacterium | reverse complement strand
ATTAAGCATGCCGCTGAAACCGGCCAGGGCCTCCTTACGTTCATGGTTATGATCGCAGAAACCAACGCCTAATTTATAGGCGATGGGCCTCTCCTTTACCCCGCCGACGAAGATATCCACCTCCTTCTCCTGCAGAAAGGCAGAAAGCTCCAGAGGGTTGGAATCATCAACAATAATGGTTCCAGGGGCGGTAATCTCCTGGAGTTCCTTGTATTCCTCCTCGGTACCGGTCTGGGAACCAACCATAACCACCTCCATACCGAGAAGCCGAAAGGCCTTGACCAGAGAAAAGGCCTTGAAAGCCCCACCCACGTAGATAGCCGCTTTTTTACCATTTAAGGCCTTTTTGTAGGCCATGAGCTGGGGGAAAATCTTCTCAAGTTCCTCTTTAACCACCTGTCGGGCTCGGGCCATCACCTCCTTGTCTTTAAAAAATTCGGCCACGCTGTAGAGGGATTCGGCCATATCGTCCACCCCAAAATAAGAGACCCGCAGATTCGGAATGCCGTACTCATTTTTCATCATCCTGGCGAGATGCATGGTGGCACCGGAACATTGCACCACATTCAGGGCGGCGCCGTGGGCCCGGCAGATATCCGCCACCCGGCCGTCCCCGGTGATATTGGCCACCACATTAACGCCAATCCTGTTATAGAGTTCCCGGATCATCCAGATCTCGCCCGCCAGATTAAAATCCCCCAGTATATTAATGCTCCTGGGCGGGATATCGCTGATATCACCGGTGCCCACCAGGTTAAACATGGCCTCGCAGGCCGCTCTATAGCCGTCCCGTTTATTGCCCTTAAAGCCCTCTGACTGTACGGGTAATACCGGAATCCCCTTTTCGCGGGCGACTCTTTTACAGACGGCTTTGAGATCATCGCCGATAATCCCGACGATACAGGGGGAGTAGACAAAGGCCGCCTTGGGCTGATGACGTTCTATGAGTTCTATCAAGGCGGCATATAATTTTTTTTCCCCACCGAAAATCACATCCCTCTCCTGCAGATCAGTAGAGAAACTCAAACGATGCAATTCCGGCCCGGAGGACAAGGCCCCCCGGATATCCCAGGTATATACCGCGCAGCCAATGGGCCCATGGACTAAATGAAGGGCATCGGCAATTGGGTAAAGCACCACCCGGGAACCACAGAACACACAGGCCCGCTGGCTGATCGCCCCGGCCAGAGACTCCTTGTCGCAGACAATGCTGAACTTACTGCCCGACTCGGTGCGGCATATCTGTTCCTGACGTTCTTTAAGTATGGCTGTTGACATGGCTCACTCGCATTTAATGGTTGAAAGGTTATCAAGTTCAAAAAGCAAGGCCTGTGCCAATTAAAAATTGGCGCTATTTAATCACGTAATATCAAGCAGATGTCAGCAGAATGGCATTTTAAAACGGGGAAAACAGACAATATTACCTCTGTAGAGAATCAAACAAAAAAGACGATAAGTTTACATTTTTGTAGACGGGCGACGAGAAGTGGGGGAGGGAGAGAGTTGAGGGAAAAGCAGATAAGGAATTAAGTGGTTTGGTTGCGCCTTAAGTAACTATACACAAACCTCAATTATAACATTTTCGTCATTAATTTACAAAAGCATATACATTTATGGCAATATCCAAAAGGGTGGTAAAACCACATCGCACTTTAACACCGGAGAGTTTAATTATTTTATTGCATGCAAAACCAATACGTTATCAACTTTTCACTTACGAACCGAAGCGTATTGGCACCATAAGTGCTTAATAAATAAACAAACTTAGAAATAACCTTCTTTTATAACTTTTACCAAGGGGAGTACATTATGAAAAAAATTGAGGCAATTATCAAACCATTCAAACTCGACGATCTGAAGGAGGCGCTGAGTGAACTGCAGATTACCGGGATGACCGTATCAGAAGTCAAGGGTTTCGGGCGCCAGAAGGGCCACACCGAAATTTACCGGGGGGCGGAGTACGTCGTTGATTTTATCCCCAAAATCAAGGTGGAAATCGTCGTTAGCGAAGACCTTTGCGACCGGGTCATTGAGGCCATTATCTCCTCCGTTAAGACCGGCAAGATTGGCGATGGCAAGATTTTTGTCATGCCGATTGAATCCGTCTGCCGCATCAGAACAGGCGAACGGGACAGGGACGCAATTTAAAAAAATGTAACAAAAAACAAAGATAGATAATTTTAAGGAGATAACAATGCGCAAATTACTATTAACCATACTTTCTCTGGCAGTCTTAGTCGGTACCGCTTACGCGGCCAGCGACTCCGCTCCTACCATAACCTCAAACGCCGCGGCCATTCAGGGCGTGCAGACCAATCTCAATTATGTCTGGACTTTGGTAGCCGCAGCCCTGGTATTTTTTATGCAAGCCGGGTTCGCTCTGGTGGAAACCGGTTTCACGAGAGCGAAAAACGCCATTAACATCCTCATGAAGAACTTAATGGACTTCGTTATTGGCTCTCTTGTTTTCTGGGCTGTGGGCTTTGGTCTCATGTTCGGAGCTAATCATGGCGGCCTGTTCGGCACAAACGGCTTTTTCTTAAGCGACTTTCATGTTGGCGGCGACCCCTGGGTTCTGGCCTTCTGGATGTTCCAATGCGTCTTTGCCGCCACCGCTGCCACCATTGTCTCCGGTGCCATGGCCGAACGTACCAAGTTCAATTCCTATCTTATTTACAGCGCCGTTGTCTGCGCCTTCATCTACCCCATTTTCGGCAGCTGGGCCTGGGGAAGCCTCTTCCACGGCGGCGGCTGGCTGGAGCATATGGGCTTTATTGATTTTGCTGGTTCAACCGTAGTTCATTCCATCGGCGGCTGGGCCGCCCTGGCCGGAGCTATCGTGCTTGGCCCCCGGATCGGTAAATACGGCAAGGACGGCAAACCACGCGCCATTCACGGCCATAACATCCCCCTGGCAACCCTCGGCGTATTCATTCTCTGGATCGGCTGGTTCGGATTTAATCCAGGCTCCACCACTGCCGGGGATACCGATATTGCCATGATCTTTGTCAACACCAACCTGGCGGGTGCCGCCGGCTGTCTCACCGCTCTGTTCACCTGCTGGATAATCTTCAAAAAACCTGAAATCGGTATGACCCTGAACGGTGCCTTAGCGGGGTTAGTCGCTATTACCGCCGGCTGCGCCAACGTCACCCCCACCAGCTCAATAATGATCGGCGCCATTGCCGGAGTACTGGTAGTTCTTTCAGTATTGTTTATTGACCGAATACACATTGATGATCCCGTCGGCGCTGTTTCAGTACACGGGGTATGTGGCGCTTGGGGAACCCTGGCCGCCGGCCTCTTCAATATCGGCGGGCCTACCGCCCATCTCATCATCGCCCAGCTTACCGGAATCGGCACCGCCTTTGTCTGGTCTTTCGGCTGCGCCTTTATCCTCTTCAAGATTCTTTCCATGACCATCGGCCTCAGAGTCAGTGAAATAGAGGAAATTGAAGGACTGGATATCCACGAGCATGGCGGACATGCCTATGATTTTCTAAGCACCAAACCGATATAAAACTGCTTTCACTGTGTGGGGGGGCTGTCCCCTCACACATAATTTTCAAACTTTAAAGGAGATAAAAAATGATACTAACCACCAAAAAAATAGCCGGCAGCCTCTTGGCCGCGACATTCGTTTTGGCTGTAAGCACCGTTCCAACCTTTGCGGCCGATCAACCCACCGCTGATTTTTCCGTCGACGCCTTAAGCAAATACGTCTGGAGAGGTTTTGAGTTAAGTCGGGACAGCATGGTTCTGCAACCATCCGTTACGGTGGAATATAACGGCTTCTCTGCCAATATATGGGGAAATCTTGATACTGACACCTACAGCGGCAATACCAATAACTGGACGGAAACCGATATGACTCTGTCTTATAGCCGGAGCATAGGGATGGTAGATGTGTCGGCCGGATATATATACTATGGTCTTGATAATGCCGATGACAGCCAGGAGGTATATTTAAGCGCTTCATTAAACACCATTCTGGCCCCGACCTTAAGCGTCTACCGCGACTATGACAGCTTTCCCGGCTGGTATATAACTCTCGGCATCTCGCATTCCGTACCCATAAAGGATAATATCACCCTGGATCTCGGGGCTCAGATCGGCTATCTGTCTGCTGACGAGGCCAGCTCCTACGGTGAGGTGGAGAATGGGGCTCAATCGACCACCCAGGCCTATAACGCTTTCCACGACGGCCTGCTCACTGCCTCTGTCACATTTCCAATAAACCAGTACATATCAATTACTCCTAAACTAAATTACTCTTTCCCGCTCACCGATGATGCCAGAGATCTCATCAAGGTGACCAGCCTTGGCTACGATTCGACAACACAGAGCGGCGGCCACGACAACTTCCTCTATGGAGGGATAAACGTCGACCTGTCATTTTAGTCATTTTATCATTTTATCATTTTAAACCCAGGCGGGGGGATAAGGCTACTAACCTCTCCCCCCGCCTATTACCTCTTCCGCCGTCAAGCAATGCCCCTAAGCAAAGAAAATGAGTAAACATATCCTCATAATTCAGCAATCGGCAAACAAAATCCCCGGCAGCATCATTAAAACAGCCGCCAGCCTTAATGCCCAAATCCGAATCATCAAGTTATGGCATAAAAATATGGCTATCCCCTCATCCTTAAATAAATATGACGCCCTGGTGGTACTTGATGCTGCCCCCCCGCCAGCAAATCATGAGAATCCCCCCTGCCTCAATCGTCTGCATGAAGTTATTACAAAATCGTTAGAGGATGACCGCCCCTTTCTCGGTATAGGCCGCGGCCTCCACCTACTGGCCGCCCACTACAAGGCCGTCATCGACGATAATTACGTCCCGGACATCGGCTTTATTACAGGCTACCTTACTCATAAGGGCCGCGAGCATCCAATATTCGAAAACCTTCCCGATAAATTTCTGCTCTTCAAGTGGCATCGCCAGGCTGTTATGTCACCAACTCCTGCCAACATTGACATCTTGGCCTCATCCGTATCCTGTCAGATTGAGGCCATGTCCATCGCCGGCCGGCCGCATATCATCGGCCTGCAATTCATGAACAACAACGCCGCCCTCAAGGATGTAAAAAAATATATAATAAATGACAAAAATTGGTTATCTTCTCACGATCAGCAAGCCCTGCCGACAATAACCGACGAAGCCGCACGGCTTGGCTCCATAGCAACTAACCATTTCAGCGCTATTTTCAGTAATTTTATCAATATGATATAAATAGCGACGAACCAGTTCATCCCTGCCCGGCAGGAACAACAAAGAACAAAAGTTATGAAAAGCATGACACGGGATTAGACAAACTTTCATACAAAAGAGATAATTTTCATGAGTACTGCCGTCAGAAACAATAATAAATTCACCCTTATTTCGCAGAACAGCCCCTTCGCCACCTTAGATACCCCCATGGAAAGCCGCCTGTTTTCTAAAGCAGCGAGAGAGTTCGCGCGTCAATTACGCGCCACGGGCCTGATTACTCAATATCGGATTATCAGGGCCCAGATATTTGATTTTTTGACAATTAATTCCTTTAGCGAAATTACCCCTCTCCTGGCCGACAAAAACCGCAGGGCCGAGATGAACCGCCGCAGTTATCGGTTGTTAGGGAATATGTTCGGTTTGCAGGGCAACGAGGAGGAGATAATCTCCGCCATCCGCGATTATTCCCGCACCGCGGATCGGGTAATCCGTTATCTGCAGAGCCGGGTGATGGCTCCATACGCCCCTTATATTGAAATGACCAACGAGATTGATATCACCAGCAGCCCCGTTGATCTACTCTTAATTACCTTCAACAAGCGCTATCACAAAAAGGCCCGTTTTGAGGCCAGAAGAAAACTTCTGCTCATGTATCTCGCCGGTTCCATTGACCAGCGTGAACGGGAAACCAATATCGAAAATAATTTCATCGATTTTTTAGATTTCCTGAACGAGCAGGTCTGGAGCCCGGATCTGCTCATTGGTGAGTTAGAAATCTCATGCCTGTTAAGTCAGCACAGCAATGACAATTTTGCCTGCCAGGCGGTAAAAGTCATTTCCATACCGGAAAGCGCCGCCATGGAGAAAAAAAAGGGACGCAAAATAACCCTGATTAAGCGGCGGCGTTTCAACAGCCGTGGCCGGACGATACCGGTCTACGTCTCAATCCGCAAAAAACCACCTGAGGCCAAGGTTCTGAAACTATTGCGCAAGGGTGAAGAAAATCCGGCCGCCGCCGTAGATGACGAGTTAGGACTCATGGCAGTTTTAGACTCCATCGGCGAAGTCAGGCTCTTCCAGGCCCACCTTACCGAGAGTGCCATCAGGGCCAATTCCTTTATGACTTTAGAGGACATCTCCGACACCTTAACCGGCGGTCGTTATGAAAGCAGTAATATCGGCAGCTCCGCCAACACCCCCATGTTTAAATTTTTTGCCCGGATGGGCGGCATGCGGGTAGAATTCATCATCCACACCAACCGTACCTACCTCGACTATATCTATCAGCGCGGCGTTTCCCACGATGAATACGAGATCAAGAGGCTCTTTGACAGCGGGGTAGCCGAACTCCTTTTCCCGCCGGATATTTACAACCTTAACCTGACCGACATCAAGGAAAATCTCATCAAGGCCTGTCGGCTTAATATTGAATCCAATTAGCGGCGCCTAATCTCAATATATTTCTGAGTGCCGACAAAGTAAGGATATTCAACGAATAAATCCATCCCCTACCCCCTTTTCTGCCATTTACGGGGCTGCTTTATCTCAACCGCTTTGGGCTGAAACATCACCTGGCAATCAGCCATTAAATCAACAAGCTCCTGGCGGAATTCCTGGCAGGGCCTGATGGTCATGTCCTTAGGAATATTTATATCCACCTCGCCCCGCTCCTCAAAATGAATGGTCAGGCTCACCGGGCAGCTGCCATAAAACTTCTGCAACACCTGTTTCACCCTCTGCATAACAGGCCTGGAGATAGTCTCCGCCCGTAAACGCAGAATAGTCCTTTCAGTAAATTTTTCCCTGGCGCTTAACAAAGAGTCAACTGAATCGGCAATAATCTTGGCCTCACCCCGCTCCTCATCGGTCTGCAGACGGCCCTGAATAATCAAGGGCTCTTCACCACCTAAGAGTTCAGAACACTCGGCAAAAGTGCGGGGAAAAACAATAACCTCAATACTGCCGGTCAAGTCCTCTAAGGTAACAAAGGCCATCCGCTCCTTTTTCTTGCTCTTATGCTCCTTATAGGTGCGCACCAGACCGCCCACCCGCACCTGCCGTTCATGCTTGCTGAGGCCAATCTCCATGAGGTTGGCGTCCACCAGATCGGCCAATTCCTGCTGATAATTATCTAAGGGATGGCCGGAGATATAATAGCCCACCATCTCCTTTTCGGCCGCTAACATTTTCTTTTGCGTCCATTCCGGAATATTGGGCAGGGAGATGGCGCTGCTCTTATTATTTTCATCCTCGGGAAGCATTTCGAAGAGGGAGAATTGGCCGCTTAATTTATCCCGCTGAGCTGCCTGGGCTTGTTCCAGAGCCTGATCCAGAACAGCGAACATCTGCGAGCGGCGGGCTCTGAATGAATCAAAAGCCCCGGTTTTAATGAGGCTCTCTATCACTCTCTTGTTTACCCGCCGGGAGTCGATACGGGAGCAAAAATCCTCAAGGGAGGTGTATGACCCTTCCTTCCCACGTTCCTCAATAATGGAATCCAGAGCCGCGTCGCCAACATTCTTGATGGCGGCCAAACCAAAGCGAATCCGCCCGTCAATGACATTAAAATCCTTGTCGCTCTCGTTAATGTCAGGCGGCAAAACCTCTATACCATGATGTTTACATTCATTAATATAAAGGACAACCTTATCGGTATTATTTACATCGCAGGACAATAAAGCGGCCATGAACTGCGCCGGATAATGAGCCTTCAGGTAGGCGGTCTGGTACGAGATCAGGGCATAGGCGGCGCTATGTGATTTATTGAAGCCATAACCGGCAAATTTGGCCATGAGATCAAATATATACTCCGCCTTGTCAGCGGGGATATTATTTGCCAAAGCCCCGGCCATGAATTTTTCTTTCTCATTATCCATGACCTCCTTGATCTTGTTGCCCATGGCCCGGCGCAGGATATCGGCATCACCCAAGCTGTAGTTAGCCAGGACATTGGCGATTTTCATGACCTGTTCCTGATAGACGATAACCCCATAGGTCTCCTCCAGAATAGGCTTTAACTGGGGTAAGGGATATTTGGCCACCATACGGCCATGCTTGGTATTAACAAAATCAGAAACCATGCCGCTCTCTAAGGGGCCGGGCCGATAGAGGGCCACCAGGGCCACAAGATCACTGAAGACCTCAGGCTGCATATCCATGAGCAGGGTTCTCATCCCTGAACTTTCCAGCTGGAATACCCCCAGAGCATCACCTTTACGCAGAAGTTTAAAGGTCTTAACATCATCCATGCTGATGGCCGCCAGATCGAGACGATTGCCAATGACCTTGGCAATGAGTTTAATGGCGTTTTCAATTACCGTCAGGGTCTTCAATCCCAGAAAATCAAACTTTATCAGGCCGGTCTTCTCTGTATACTTCTTGTCATATTGGGTAATTACGTCACCCTTGGAGTCACGGCAAACTGGCAGATACTCCATCATGGGTTTAGGTGAAATAACCACACCAGCGGCATGGGTGGATATATGGCGCGGCAGGCCTTCAAGGCGCATGGCGATGGTCATTAATTTAGCCACCTGCGGATCACGATTCATTAAATCCTTCAAGCGCGGCTCCTGTTCCAGAGCCTTGGGCAGGGTAATACCCAGGACATTGGGCACCAGCTTGGCAAGGCGGTCAACTTCGCCAAAGGGCAGAGCCAGAGCCCGGCCCACATCACGAATTACCCCCTTGGCCTTCATGGAGCCATAGGCGGCGATCTGGGCCACATGATCCTCACCGCCGTACCGCCTCTTGACGTATTCAATGACTTCACCGCGGCGGGTCTGGCAGAAATCAATATCAAAATCCGGCATCCCCTGCCGCTCGATATTTAAAAAGCGTTCAAAGATCAAACCGTGGCGGATGGGATCAATATCAGTAATCTGCATGCTGTAAGCCGCCAGACTGCCGGCCCCGGAGCCGCGGCCCGGCCCCACGGGAATTCCCTGGCTTTTAGACCAGTTTATAAAATCGGCCACAATGAGAAAATAGGCCGGAAAGCCCATGGTTTTAATAACCCCGACCTCCATGTCCATGCGCTGACGATATATCTTCTCCTGTTCAGCACTTAAGCCATCATGGGCCCTGATCCCTTTAAGACGTTCCTCCAGACCGTCCCGGGCCTGCTTCTCAAAAAATGTGCTCAGGGTGTATCCCGCCGGCGGCTCAAAAAGCGGAAAACAGCTTTCACCAAACTCCAGCTCAAGATTGCAACGACTGGCAATAACTGCCGTATTAGCCAGGGCCTCCGGACAATGGGCAAAATCACGGGCCATATCCGCCGGTGACTTAAAGTAAAGTTCATCGGTGGAAAATTTAAACCGTTTGGGATCATCCATGGTCTTGCCGGTCTGGATACAGAGCAAGACCTCATGGGCGGCGGCATCCTCCCGGTTAAGATAATGACAGTCATTGGTGGCCACCAGCTGGATATCAAGTTCCGCCGCTATCTTTTTCAGGCCGTCATTGACAATTTTCTGCTCTTCAAGACCGTTCTCCTGGAGCTCAAGATAGAAACGGTCACCAAAAAGCTCCTTAAACTCGGAGGCCGCTTTCACTGCCGCCTTCATATCCCGATTATGCCCCACCTGATAGGCCACCTCACCGTGCAGACAGGCGGAAAGGGCAATGAGATCGGTGCCATGGGCCCGCAGCAGTTCCTTATCGATCCGCGGCTTATAGTAATAACCGTCCAACTGGGCGTAACTAGCCAGCTTCAGAAGATTCTGATAGCCGTTTTTATTCATGGCGAGGAGGACAAGATGATAGTAAAGCACCTCACCAGCCACCTTGCCGCCCTTAATTTTACGGCTGTGAGGGGCCACATAAAATTCACAACCGACAATGGGTTTCAGTTTGGCCTTACGGGCTGTTTCATAAAATTCCAGAGCCCCAAACATGGCACCATGATCGGTAATAGTCACAGTATTCATGCCGAATTCATGGCATTTGGCATAGAGATCCTTGAAACGGATAGCCCCGTCTAAAAGGCTGTATTGGGTATGAACATGGAGATGAACGAAATCTGTTGCAGTCATTATAGATAATCCGGAATATTTATATAAAAGTCACCTGCCAATGGTCTTGGCCTCAGCACTACTTTCACGTTTCATCGAGCCCGGAACCGGGCATGTTACTATGAATTACTATGAATTAAGCCCCAGCACTCGGAGACTAGCCCAGAGGTCATCCTCCGAGTGCGGTTCCAGGGTAATAAGGGGATGAAGATCGTGACAGGTCAAGAACTGAAAGAGCCCCTGAAAATCAAATTTACCCCGGCCTATACCGAGATGTTCATCCCGGCGGCCATTATTGTCGTGGAGATGCAGGTGGCCAAGCCAAGGTGACATGGCTGGCAGCCAATCCTGCCAGGGGCTGTGGGCGAAGGCCAGGAGATGACCGGTATCGAGGCAAAAACCGGCATGGGGAGAATCAAGGGCCTCCAGCATGGCAATATGGCGCTCAGGCGTTGTCTCATAGGTATTTTCAAGCATCAGACGGGTGTTGCCAGCCGCCGCCAAAGCCGCCAATTGCCGCCAGGTAACCTCGGCGTGACGGCACCATTCTTCTAACTTATAGCCATGCTTATTCTCTTCATAGGCCAGATGACAGATAACCGCCCGGGGCCGGAAAATACTGATAAGTTCAAAGGCCAAACGCAGCTTGTCACGACTGAGGGATAGAATCTTGTGATCAAGGGCACCGGGTGCCAGGTCAAAAAAGGGGGCGTGCAGAGTGCAAGACAGTGAGCTTTCTTGCAACAGAGCGGCTATCTTCCTGTAATCGCTCTCTTTTCTGGTGTATAGAATCTCCCCCTCAAGACCGATCTCCGGCTGGAGGCCATGCTCAATGAAGGTATCAATAAGCCCATCTTCAAGAAAACCGTAGGGCGCGTTAACAAAACAATCAGTCCGCTTGACGGGTAGAGGGTTATCAGTCAATCTTCCTGGCCTCATCAATAAGCATTACCGGAATATCATCCCGAATTTCGTAGAGCAGCTTGCACTTATCACAGACAAGGCCATCCTCTTGAGCGTTAAGTTTAAGCTCACCTTTACATTTGGGGCAAGCCAGAATATCTAATAATTCCTTGTTGATCATCATCTTCCTCTTTTATTTTTCTGGTAATTATTCAGCATCACGCTGAATTTAAATGCTGCTTTCCCTGCCGTCAAGTTTTACCTGTAGAATATTTTTTCAACTTGCTTTTTTTTTTGCCACAAGAGCATATACGCAAACGCAGCAATTTAATAATTTCATTTAACTCTTTAACCATAAACCATCTAAAGGAGGTTCCTGAATGAAAAAGCTGAAACTTACCATCTTGAAAAATGGCAAAAAGATAAGCGAACTGCCCATGACCGACGATGGTACTATTGGTGATTTCGCGGCCCACTTCATCCCCGCCGCCACCGGCACCGATTAGGTAAATAATCATAAGCGTGGCCATTCGTTCATTTATGGTTTCGCAGCGTACTTTCTTGAGTTCAAGTTCGGAGAACACCATACCTGCCGATTTATTTTTCTTCTCATGGATGGTCATCAAGAGGTATTTGCAGTAATCACCTTCATAAAAAAACGATAATAAATACAGCTTATTCAGGTCATTTTCTAAATCCTGACTGACTATTTTACAGAGCACCCCATTCCTGCTCACCCCTGATTTGAAGAATTTTATGACGTGAAATGCCCCAAATAGGGGTGATTTAGCCATTAAATTTGTCCTCATTATAGAAACAATAGAAATTACAACCAAATTTATTCTTTAAATTTTTGTAACTGCTTAGCTGTACCCCATATTTACCCATTTATGGCTTCTTGAGTAGCACAAGTACGCTACGAAGCCATAAACAAACAAGGTAAGCGTAGACTCCGATCTGAAGCACATCTAAGCAGTTACAACTCAGAGTTTAAGGCAATTTACAGTCATACCTAAATGGTTACATTTTTTTAACCACAAGAACCATAAAAAATAATAAATATCGACAGAATAAACTAATATAATCGCATTTGCAGCCTGGTTCCATTAAACGAAATTTCTCGTAATAGTTCACCAGCACCTCATCTCGGAGTCTGCGCTTACCTCGTTCGTTTCGACCTTCTCACGTACGGGGAGTATCGAAGTCTTCGCTTCGCTTACCTGACTCGAAGGCTGAAACGGACGAATCTAAAGTATAGCTGAACTATTACAGTACTGAGGCAGCATAAAATTTTAGTACCCCGGGTGAACCGTTACAATGTCTCTTATGATACCGGCATAAATATTGCTTAGGCTATGGTCTATACATTTTTTTAACAGCTCTCATATAATCTCGAGATATTAAAAGGGTGCCAGGGACAGCCATGAAACAAATTTTTCTGCTTATTTTTTTTATTTGCTTAT
>JAJSAA010000077.1 GCA_024274995.1 Deltaproteobacteria bacterium | reverse complement strand
CCCGTTCCCATTCCGAACACGGCAGTTAAGCTCCTCAGCGCCGATGGTACTGCCAGGGCAGCTTGGTGGGAGAGTAGGTCATCGCCGAATTTATTTTTAAGGCTGTAATCCTTTTTGGGATTACAGCCTTTTTTTTTTGCCTTTTTGCGAGACATTTTAATTCAAGACTGCCAATATGTGAAAGGGGGGGAAAGCTGTCGTTGATAGCAGGTTGAACTATAACGGAAATCCCCCGCTGCACAGGCAGACGGGGGAGCGAAACGGTAAATCGTGGGGGAATACAGGCAAGTAAATTATATAATCATATAGTAGGCGCTCAAAAAACTACACTCTTGACTTTATAACACCTCGAAATGTAAGCCGCGGTACGACTACGATCGTATGTGAGCGTTTCAGGGTGTTCATGGAGCGCTTACGTTATATAAGTCCCATTTTCAGAACGGTGTCACGTTCTGTCCTTAATTCAGCCAAGGTCGTATTGAATTTGTTTTCACCGAATTTATCCTGTTTCAAGCCTTTAACTATGTGCAGTTTTCCCTCTTCAACCCGGCAGGGGAATGAAAATATCAGGCCTTTATCCACCCCATATTCGCCATTGGAATACAGACTGACCGAGAAACTCTCCCCCTCTGGGGTACCGTGAGTGAGGTTGTAGACACTCTGAATACAGGCGTTGGCGGCAGAGGCGGCGGAAGAGGCTCCGCGGGCTTTGATAACCGCGGCTCCGCGTTGTTGAATGGTGGTTATAAATTCTTCCTGGAGCCAGTTTTTATCATTAATGACCTCTGCTGCCGGTTGGCCGCAAATCTTGGCATTGGCGAAATCCGGGAATTGGGTGGCAGAGTGGTTACCCCAGATGGTCATTTTCCTGACTTCTGTTACATCGACACCAGCCTTGCGGGCCAATTGTGTTCTTGCTCTGTTCTCGTCCAATCTGGTCATGGAAAAAAAATGATCCTTGGGCAGTCCGGAGCTTTGCATGGCAATTAGGCAGTTGGTATTACAGGGATTGCCAACCACGAACAGCCGGCAGTCCGCCGCTGCGTTGGCCGCCATGGCCTTACCTAATGGCCCGAATATACCTCCGTTAACCTGTAGAAGATCACTGCGCTCCATCCCCTGCTTGCGTGGTACAGAACCAATGGCGATAATCCAGTTTGCTTCAGAGAAGGCGGTCTCCATTTTGTCGGTGCAGATAATATTCTTTAAAAGCGGAAAGGCACAGTCGTCAAGTTCCATTCTAACTCCTTCTAAGGCACCGAGGGCCTGAGGGAGTTCAAGGAGTTGGAGCTCGACATCGGTGTTAGAACCGAACATTTGCCCAGAGGCGATTCTGAATATGGTGGCGTAACCAATCTGGCCGGCCGCACCAGTTACCGCAACCCTGATTCTATTCCTATTATTAGACATTTGTGTTCTCCGTTATTTGTGGGTTTCTAATTGAAAATATGGCAGCTTTAACTTTTGTGGCCTGCCAATTTTTTATAACTGTTTAGCCGCATCCCATTTTCAGTTACTCGAAGCTTTTGGCTTATATGAAAGTCACCTGCCAAGAAGGGTATTTAGCCTTGCCACCATTATTAAACTGAAGGGGGCAGAGGTAAATATTGGGGCTGCCAGCGCATCTTCTCTATCAGCGTATCAAGGCGATTGGGGTCATCATGATGTTGAAAATGGCTGTAGGCGCAGGGGGCGCTTATCCCTTCTTTAATGGCGGCTCGGCCCACGGCTTTGGCCACCGTTAGGCTGACCTTACGCAGATCGTCCACCGCCGGGGTGAGAATCCCGCGCCGTAGATCCTGCCCTTCAACCATATCAGCCACGGCCTGGGCGGCGGCCGTGAAGAAAGATGGCCGCACCTCCCGCGCTCCAGAGGCAATTGTCCCCAATCCCAGGCCTGGAAAGACAAAAACATTATTGCATTGTCCAACTCGAATATCCCCCGATGAGCCCTTAAGAGCAGGAAATGGGCTGCCAGTGGCAGTTAAGGCCTGGCCAGCACTCCATTGGTAAATATCCTCCGGTACGGCCTCGGCCTTGCTGGTGGGATTACTAAGGGGCATGATCACGGGACGGTTGTTATTGGCCATGAGGGCCTGAACGATCTCTTGGTTAAATACTCCGCTCTGGCCTGAAGTCCCCACCAATACCCCTATAGCAGCCCGTTTAATTACATTTAACAGTTTACCGTCTTTTGCTGAACTGTACCACTCCAACATCTCGGGATCTTTAGCGAATTTCTCCTTGTAGGGCTCAAGAGTCCTGTCAGAGGTGATTAATCCGTGGCTGTCAAGAGTGAATATTTTATTTCTGGCCGCCTGATCTTGCAGCCCTGCAGCCATGAGGGCGGTGTGGAGTTGCTCGGCGATACCTATGCCGCCTGCTCCGGCACCGTATATCAGAAAGTTTTGGCTGCTTAAGGGCTCCCTCTTAATCTTCATGGCTGTTATGATAGCCGCCAGGTTAATAGCTCCGGTACCCTGAATATCATCATTAAATGAAATAAGGTCGTGGAGATAGGAATCACGGATGGCAAAGGCGTTCTGCTTGGAGAAGTCTTCCCATTGGCAGATGGCGGTAGGATAAACATTTTTGAAGGCTTTGGCAAAACGCTGGACAAAATCTATGTACTGATCTCCCTTGAGCCGCTCATGCCGCCAGCCCAGATAATTTTCATCAACAATAAGCTCTTGATTATCAGTGCCGACATCGAGAGAGATGGGCAGACAATGCCAGGGGGCGATGCCGCCGCCCTGGGTATAAAGCATAAGTTTACCAAGGCAGATAGCAATGCCGCCAGCCCCCTGATCGCCTATTCCCAAAATGCCTTGATTATCGGTAACCACGGCCACTCTGATATTTCGGTGTCCGTAACGGCTTAATATCTCTTCCGCCTGATCTATATTGCCGGGATAAAAATGCAGGCCGTTGGCCCTCCTGAACATGGATGAGTAATGCTGGCAGGCAAGGCCTACTGTCGGGGTGTAGATAATGCCCATGAGGCGTTTTATGTCGGAACTAATCAGGGCGTGGGCCAGGGTCACATTACGGTCAAAGAGGGAGCGGACATAGATGAATTTTTCCAGCGCGCTGGTCTTATGTTCAAAGACGGACATGCTGTTTTTAAGCTGCTGGGGCAGCGTCCGGATTCCTGGGGGCAGGAGGCCTTCCAGTTTTAACTCTCGGCGTTCCCGGCTGCTGAAGGCGCTGCCCTTGTTGAGATAATTATTGATTTGGGTGGCCATCCCCCTGGCCTTAACCTCAATGGCCTGGGTATTGCCATAATCGTCATAAATAAATTTATAGGTATTGGCAGGCATTGATAATCAGCTCCGTTTTTGTATGACTTTCATGTTTTGTTGTGCCCGGTTGATTGGGCATGGCAGTTAAGTTACGAGTTCTGAACCGTAAAAAACAATATTCCGTAAATTGGGGGAAGTATTTTTTACGGCGCGGCTTGCGGGGCGGGAACTCCCAGCTTATTTTCCCCTTTTTATCCAAGACCAAAAAGGCATCAAAAGGCCTTTTCTTTTTGGAGATAAACCCCTTGATGAGCTCGGTGCGGCCCTGATTTAAGAGCTGCTGAATATGATGTGGTTCAATTTTTCGAGAGAGAATAATTTTGCTTATTTTAAGACCGTTTTTTTCATCCCCTTCCAGGGCCGATTTGGACATATAGGCCCCTGGGGTTTCAAAGACCTCGCTATGGTCGATGGGGGATATTCCCAATGGCGAGGTGCTGGTAATGCTCTCTATGTCAAGATTGGCAGTGTCGTTAGCAAAGATGAATTCTACCTTGTTGTTGGTGAGCTTCACTGAGGCCGTAAAGGTTTTACCGCTCTTTCTGCTCCTGAAATCATCAAACGGCCCCAGGATTTTGCCATGCAGCATATCAATGACTTCGGCCTCCTTCATGGCTCTGCCCCCCAGTATTTTGCGAATTGTAATGCTGCCGTCTTCGGCGCTGTAGGCGTTGGGGGTGTCAAAGAAACGGAGCCCGTTAACCGGGCTGAAGGTGGCCTCTTTTTTGGATTCAGCGCTGTCTTTCTCGAAGGATTTTACCTGGGAGATGATATGACCAGTGAGATCTTTGATCTCCTTCATGAACTGCTGACGGGTGAAACTACCCTTTAAAATCTGATTTAATTTATGCTCCCATTCCCCTGTCATCTCCGGGGAGGCCAGAACCTCAATCTTCATGGCCTCCAGAATAGCAAGAAGTTCCAGGGCCTTGCCCGTGGGTACCAGTTCCCGGCCTTCCCGGGCCAGGTAGTTATCCTTAATCAACTTCTCTATGATTGCCGCTCTCGTGGCCGGGGTACCAAGGCCGCGCTCCTTCATGGCATCGGCTAATTCCTCATCATCAATCAGCTTGTTGGAATTTTCCATGGCTGACAGCAGGGTGGCCTCATTGAAGCGGGCCGGGGGTTTGGTCTCTGTCTCTTCTAACTCCACCTTCCGGCAGTTAATCACCGCCTCCCTGGGAACCGGGCTTAAAATTACATCTTTGTTGGAGCCCTTGGCATCCCCGTAGATAATTTTCCAGCCCGGATCTACCAGAATCTTACCTTCGGTGAGAAAGGTCTCTCCGGCGGTTATTGATAAACGAGTAGTATTAAGGTAACGAGCCGGTGGGAAAAATACTGCCATAAAACGCTGTACCACCATCAGGTAAATTTTAAATTCCGGTTCAGAGAGCTTACCCGGCAGTTTGGCAGTGGGGATAATAGCGTGATGATCGGAAATCTTGGCATTGTTGAAAATGCGTTTATTTTTTTTAATATAGTTATTTTCCAGGGCCATGGCGGCAAATTTATTCAGCTGCCAGCCCTTTTGAGTACCTATGGTTTCCTTTACCTGAGGAAGATAGTCTTCGGGCAGACAGCGGCTGTCTGTTCGGGGGTAGGTGAGTACCTTATGCCGTTCATAGAGGGCCTGAGCCAGTCCCAGGGTGTTTTTGGCGGAGAATCCAAAACGGGAATTAGCCTCGCGCTGCAGGGAGGTGAGATCATAGAGAGGGGGTGAGTTCTGGCTCGATTTTTTACTGGTCTCGGTAACCTCGGCAGGCTGGCCCGTACAGCGCTTGATAATTTCTTTTGCCTTGTCCTCATCCCATATCCTATCTTTTTTGAGGTAGGGATCATGCTCATCTTTCTTGAAATCAGGGTCAATCCACCTGCCGTCATAGGCCTTTTCGCCCCAGGAAAATGAGCCAAGGAGGGTAAAATAGGGTCGGGGAATAAAATCCTGACGTTCCTTCTCCCGTTTAACCAGCATGGAGAGGGTAGGGGTCTGAACCCGGCCGCAGGGGGTAAGCATGAAGCCGCCGTTACGGGAGTTATAAGAGGTAAGGGCTCTGGTGGCATTCAGGCCTATGAGCCAGTCTGATTCGGAGCGGCAGAGGGCGGTATCATGCAGGGTGGCCATCTCTTCCTTAGCCCGCAGAGTGTTAAAGCCCTCCTGGATAGCATCCTTAGTCATTGACTGGAGCCAGAGGCGTTTAAAAGATTTGCGGGCTACAGTTTTATTCCAGACATAATCAATTATATACTGAAATATTAATTCGCCCTCACGCCCGGCATCACAGGCATTGATAATTTCTTTAACGTCCTGGCGGCGGATCAGTTTCTGTAAGGCATTTAACTGGCTCTTGGTGTTGCTCAAACCCTTAAGTGGGAACTTATCAGGTAAAATAGGCAGGAGATCAAGTCCCCAACTCTTGTATTTGGGATCAATCTCCTCTGGATAGCAGATAGAAACCAGGTGGCCAATGGCGTAAGAAACGATATATTTACTGGATTCGTAATGTGTTTTGCTCTTGGTGAATTTGCCCGGTAAGACCTTTACAAGATCTGCGGCAACGCTGGGCTTTTCCGCGATTACTAAAATTTTATCTGTCATAATTTTATAAGATAATATTGGTAACTATTCAGCTGTCCCTCATCTCGGAGTTTACGTTTATCTGAACAGTTACAGTTACGAGCTGAGGGTAATTTGCAGTCCTCGCTGGATAGTTATAAAAAAAATTAGGTATTTGTGTTATCTTTATGAATCTCTGCCGTTTTTGATGGAACTTCCCCAGTTTAGTTTGCTGCGTAATATTTCAAAATAATCCTTTTTAGAGGAGGCGATCAGCTTTAGATAATACTCTGAGGCCTGAATTTCAATGGTATCGTCCTGATGAATATCCCAGGCAGACTGGCCGTCGACCAACACCTTGACATCCTGCCGGCGGCCAGCCTTGAGCCTGGCGGTGAGGATAGTGTCAGGAGCTACTAAGAGCGGCCGGCTGTCCAACATGAATGGGCAGATGGGGGTTATGAGGATTGCCTGCAGGGCGGGGTGAACGATGGGGCCTCCGGCCGATAAATTGTAGGCGGTGGCCCCGGTGGGAGTGGAAAAAATAAGCCCGTCGGCCCGGTAGGTGGTTATATAGTTGTTATTGGCCCAGGAATCAAGCTGGATCAAACGTTCAATATTGCCCTTGCTGATGACCACATCATTTAAGGCCATCTGCCAGTCCGACGGTTGGCCTTTGGAGATAACTCTTGTTTTCAAGAGCAGGCGGTGCTCAATGGTGAATTTATTATTAAGAATGGCCTCCAGGGCTTCATAACGTTCATCTTTGCTTATCTCGGTGAGGAAACCAAGATCGCCGAGATTGATGCCGACCACGGGAATTCCATAACGACTGGCCTGTTCGGCGACATGGAGTAGGGTGCCGTCCCCGCCGAGGATGATGAGCAGATCAAGGCCCGGCTTTACCAGATCTATCACCACCTTTATATTACGTTCACGGAACCAGGCGCTCAGCTCTGCGGCGATAATTTCCGGTTCCTTACTGCCAAGACGTTTGATTATGCCAATTTCCCGCATGGTTACAGGGGCGTTGTTGTCTGTCTGAACCGGCAACTCAGGATTTACCGAGTTCTGCTGAACGTCTGGTCGCCGCTTCGACGGCATCCATGATGATCCCTTGAAAGCCGGCCCTGGCCATTTCATGCAGCCCG
Source organism: Deltaproteobacteria bacterium (assembly GCA_024274995.1). GTDB lineage: Bacteria > Desulfobacterota > Desulfobulbia > Desulfobulbales > VMSU01 > JAADIV01. The sequence continues at coordinate 4,244 of JAJSAA010000077.1, read as the reverse complement.
GCAATGGTGGTACCGCCGGGGGAGGTCACCATGGCCCGAAGTTCGGCTGGATGTTTACCGCTCTCCATGCTTAGTTTTACCGAGCCAAGTATGGTCTGTAGGACCAGGGTCTGAGCTGCATCTCTCGGTAAGCCAACTTTGAGCCCGGCGTCAATCAGGGCCTCAATAAAGGTAAAAACATAAGCCGGGCCGGAGCCGGAAAGGCCGGTAACTGCATCAAGGTACGATTCCGGCAGGATTACCGCCTGGCCCACGGCCTCAAAAATGGCCCTGGCCTTGGCCATGTCCTCATCGGTGGCCCCGCGTCCGGGACTTAAAGCGGCCGCTCCTTCCTGAACCAGAGCCGGGGTATTGGGCATTACCCGAATTACCCGGCAGCCGCCGTCGGCCAGTTTATCCTCTAAAAAGCTTAAAGGAATACCGGCGGCAATGGAAATTATTAGATGATCTATGCCAATACCCGCCTGCACACTGTCTAATACCGGCCCCATGATCTGCGGTTTGACGGCCAGAATGATGATTGGGCATTTGGCGGTCATCTCATTGGCGTCGGCGCAGGTATTGATCCCGTAATCCTCCAATATCTGCCTGCGGCCGGGGGTGGGGTCAGCGGCTATTATTTCCCGGGCCGGAAATAATTCTGCCTTTAATACTCCTTTAATCAGGGCCTCGGCCATTTGGCCGCCGCCGATAAATCCTATCATTGCCATTGCTGTTGCCTCAATTTTTAGAAAGATACCTCGTAACATCCACGTCCGGTTTTGCCCAGGCATAACGAAACATGAAAAATCGCACCAAAGCCAATACTTTCGGCACGATTTTCATGTAAACTGGCTGTCCGCATCTTTTGTGCGACCGCCTAAGCAGTTACGATGCTTTGAACCTTGTACTTGAAAAATGCAGGGGCACTATAACAGGCAAAATTAAAGCGGGCAAGGGGGTAGAAGGGCGAGAGTCCGGCGAAAGGCGGGTTGTCAGGCGACAGTTCTGGAGCGGAAGGCTTCTAACGGCGGCCAATGGTATGCCTCCTGGCCGCCGCCAAAAAGTTAAAACAGCCGGTGGGTGACCTCGGGGTGGTGGGAACGAAAATTATTTAGCTTGTTTTTATCCAACATGCCGATATTTATTTCCAAGGGTTCATTGTTGTTTTTTGCCAGCTTAAACCAGTTGTCTATTTCTTTTTCCAGGGATTCTTCACCTACCCGCCTAGAGGTTTGGGCTCGGCTCTGGTCAAGCTGGTGATCAATGAGGCCGGAATTAAGATAACTCCATTCCCCGTTATCTCTTGCCACAACTCCTGTGTGCCCCCGGGAAGGGGTGGAGAATGATAAAATCATCCCCTGGCGGAGAGACTTTTCCAGGCCGGTAAAGGTTTGTTGTGCCAGTTTCTCGGGATGTCGAATGTGATTAAAGGTTCTGGCAAAAGTGATTTTACCGGCCGCTTTGATCAAGCCTTCACCGTTCTGGTAGGAATTTAGAGGTTTCCCCTGGGTTAGGGCCATTTTTTCCAGAGTCTCGCGCAGGCCGCCGTTTCCACTATATTTTATACCTAAGCCCTTTAAACCTCTGACCACCAGGCCGTAACAGTCTATCTCACTGTATGGACGCCCTATATACGGTCTGATTTTATCAACCAGTTTCCGGGAAATGCTCTTGTTGGCGGTGAAAAAATTATTAACCGCCGTTGATAAATGTTCCTCGGCGGCGGAACTGATGGTATTGGCTGCCGCATTCTGGCGAGGGTGGTGGATAAAAGATAGTTCAAAGGTCTGCGGGTTAATGGCTATCATTGTGCCGGGACGTATGGTGTTGAAGGGTTTGTCACTGTTGATACTGGAAAGAATGATGTTCCAGGCCTCATCATGATAAATTTTGCTGCGCCGCAAGAGGTTTGAAACCGTAGGAGTCTCGTGACTTATCTTGCCCACTATGACCAGGCCGTCGGCGGTGAGTTTTTGATTATTCCACACGGAGGCGGGAATTGCGGGCTGGCGGGATGGCCGCTGCCAGCTGATTTCATTATTCGCGAGGTTGAGGGTAACCTCGCTGCCTGCTCTTATATCTCTAAAGTGCTTGCCACGATTAGCCGCTGAAAAAATGATATTCCAGGTCTCATCTTTAAATCTTTTGTTTTGATGGAGAAGATTGGAGATAGTCGGGGTGTTTTTGTCTATTACTCCTAATTTTATAATCTGGCCGGTGCTTTTTTCAGCATGCGGGGCCAGGTGCATATTGTTGGTCAATATTTTCTGAAAATTATTACCGGCTGGGCCGAGTGGATTTTGGGACTCTCGGGGTTGCACAAAGGCGGTCTGCATATCGGCATTAATATTATTAACGGGCATCTTTACTCTCCTTAGAAAAATCTGCGGTCTTTTGTCTGAGATTAAGCAATTTGCATGCCATAGCAGGCTGGCGGCATAAAATGGCCGCCAGCCTGCTATGCTCAGGGGGGGGTAGGAGCGAATCAGCGTGGTGATTATTGACACCGCGGCGGAAAAATTGGCAGCTGTTGCTAAAGTCGCGGTTAGACTTAATGCTTAATATTAAAGTTGCAATTTCAGGGGCAAGTAATTATGTTTTTAGGCCTTGTTTAAGAATCAAAGCCAGGTATCGTAATTTGACAATGATACGACTGGCATACAATTATTTTTGGAGGCTGTTGTTACAATGTGGGAATACACGGATAAGGTCAAAGATCATTTTATGAACCCGCGTAATGTTGGTGAGATAAAGGACGCCAACGCCGTGGGAGAGGTTGGGTCGCTGTCTTGTGGTGATGCCCTTAAACTGATGCTGAAGGTGGATGAAAAAGAGATAATTGTTGGCGCTAAATTTCAGACCTTTGGCTGCGCCAGCGCCATTGCTTCATCATCGGCTCTAACAGAGATGGTTAAAGGACTGCCTCTAACCGAGGCGGAAAAAATTACCAATGAAGAAATTGCCGATTTTCTTGGCGGTCTGCCCAAGGAAAAGATGCATTGCTCAGTAATGGGCCGTGAAGCCTTGGAGGCGGCTATTGCCAATTACCGTGGTGTACCCGTGCCAGTGGCCGAAGGTGAGGTAGTCTGTGAATGCTTCGGGGTTACCGATTTAGAGATCAAACGGGCCATTGAAGAGAGTCACCTGTGCAGTGTGGAGGATATTACCAACTTTACCAAGGCTGGGGGCGGTTGTGGTAAATGCTTAGATCGTCTGCAGGAAATTTTGGCTGAGGTAACAGGCGGCGGCAGGTCACGGATTATTCCCATGAAGGGCCCGGCCCGTATGACTACCATCCAAAAGATAAAAAAGATTGAAGATGTCCTGGAGCGGGAGATTCGGCCGGCTCTCCGCAACGACGGCGGCGATATAGAATTGATTGATGTTGATGGTGATATGGTAATTGTCGCCCTGCGCGGAGCCTGCGGCGGTTGTTCGCGCTCCACGACAACTCTAAAAGAGTATGTTGAGAAGACTCTGCGTGAGCAGGTACTTGATACCCTGGTGGTGGAGGAAGACCGGTGAATGATGTAATATATATGGATAATAATGCGACAACCAAGGTGGCCCCGGATGTTCTTGAAACCATGCTGCCTTATTTCAGTGAATTATACGGTAATCCCTCCAGTATGCACCGCTTTGGCGGTCAGGTGGGCCGGGCTCTCGTTAAGGCTCGTGAGCAGGTGGCAGGGTTGCTGGGCGCGGATACCGAGGAGATAATCTTCACCAGCTGCGGCACAGAGAGTGATTCCACGGCTATTCTCTCGGCGGTACGGGCCAATCCTGATAAGCATCATATCGTTACCACCAGGGTGGAACATCCGGCGGTGAAAAATCTCGCCGCCAGTCTCCTCAATCTCACCGGCCACAAATACCGGATTACCAGCCTCGGGGTGGATAGTGAGGGGATGCTTGATCTTGATGAATACCGCAAAGCCTTGAGTGATGATACCACCATAGTCAGCGTTATGTGGGCCAATAATGAGACCGGAGTGATTTTCCCCATCGCTGAAATGGCGGCCATGGCTAAAGAAGAGGGGATTCTCTTTCACACCGATGCCGTGCAGGCGGTGGGCAAAATACCTATTAATCTGCGAGAATTAGAGGTGAATTTTCTCTCCCTCTCCGGTCATAAACTTCATGCCCCCAAGGGGGTTGGTGTACTTTATGTCAAAAAAGGTACGCCATACGCCCCCTTTATGATTGGCGGGCATCAGGAGAGGGGCCGACGGGGGGGAACGGAAAATACGGCCTCCATCGTT
>JAJSAA010000076.1 GCA_024274995.1 Deltaproteobacteria bacterium | reverse complement strand
CTCGGTGAGGTGTCGCAGACCTGCAGTCCGTCCATGGATATCCAGCTGGCCTCTAATTTTGAGCGTTATCTCTATTTTCTGAATGGGCAGGATGCCGGGCAGACCCGTCAGCAGATGGAAGACTTTGCGGCTCAAGGTGCCCTGCATTTTTCGCCAGAGGTCAGAGAACGGGTTCAGGGCGATTTCCAGGCCCGGCGGATCGGGGAGGTGGAGGTCATCCGTACCATCCGGGAGTTTTATGAACTTAACGATTACGTCCTTGATCCGCATACCGCGGTGGGGGTCGCAGCCGGTCTGAAGCATAAGGATACCCTGCCCATGATCTGCCTGTCCACCGCCCACCCTGGTAAGTTTGGCGCTGCTGTTAGTGAGGCTGTTGGCCGCCAGCCCATGCCGGAGCCTCTCGTGGAGTTAGAAAATAAGGAGAGCCGTTGTGAGGTAGTAGCGGCGGATGCCGCGGTAATCAGGGCCTATCTTGAGGAGCACGACCGCTGATGAAGAGATTACATTTTCTGTTTATCATAGTGATTGGTATCATGGTCTGGGCTGGGGTGGTGTCATGTTCAAAACCCAACCGGGTTCAGATTCTGGCCTATCAAAAGGCGATATTGAAGGAGCGGGCCGATAAGGACATATTCTTTGCCTCATATCCAGATTCTCCCCTGCTGCCGGTGCAGCGCATGAACTTTAAGGGGCTGCATTATTACCGTCCTGATATAGATTACAGGGTGAAGGCCGACTTTACCCCTGCCAAGTCCGCTGGCATCTTTCAAATTCAGACCTCTTCCGGGCGGCTGCGGGTATATGTGGTGTTAGGCAGGCTTGACTTCAGTCTCAAGGGCCATAAATTAACTCTCACAGCCTATCAGGAAAAGGATCTTCTCGCAAAACACCCCGATGATCTTTTTGTGCCTTTTACCGATTTAACCAGCGCTAAAACGACCTATGGCGGCGGGCGTTATCTCGATGTTAAATCTAAGGGCAGCGGTGCTCGTCAGGTGGTTCTTGATTTCAATCTGGCCTTTAATCCCTATTGCGCCTACAATCACAATTTCTCCTGCCCTGTTCCACCGTCAGTCAATCATCTGCCGGTGGCCGTTAAGGCGGGAGAGAAAATTTTTAATTGAACAACTTGGTGTTTTAATTTATGATTCCTGCCCGATGCCTCTCCCGCTGATGATTATTGGTTATGGGTGGTTCTGAATGCCCGGTTGTATTTCCCGGCATGTTTTTTCTCCCTTCTTTATGTTTTTTATTTTGTCACTATTCAGCAAAATGCCCGTAAGAGTAGTAGTAACCACTGTTGTCATTTTTGATGGATAACCAGTTTACTGGTTATTATTAATTGCACTATTTACAAAAGTAGGCGGTTTAAAAGTTGTCATGGCAGAAAAACTTATAATAGTTGATGATCAGCATGAATTAGTGGACGGACTGCGGGTTATGCTGCAGGATGAACTGCCCGAGGTGGAGATTGAGACCTTTACCAGCTCTCTCGCCGCCTTGGAACGAGCCCGTAAGGGGCAGGTTGATCTGGTACTCACCGACATGCGGATGCCGACGATGGACGGCTTTCAGTTTCTCGACGAGCTTAAAAAGCTT
>JAJSAA010000075.1 GCA_024274995.1 Deltaproteobacteria bacterium | reverse complement strand
TTTGAAATTTTTTTATAGCGTTCGTACCAACGCTCATCTAACAGTGAACTTACGGTTTTCATATCATCTATTGTTTTGTTGTGACTATTCGGTGAAATTACAGTTGATAATGTGGTTCAGCAGATAACGAACGAAGGTCAGTACGCTGGACGGTATTATCGACCGCAGGGGCTGCCGCCTGAACGGTTACTATGTTTCTTTGGCGGGTGGCTCAATAAGGCGCTCACAAAGATTTTGCCCCTTTTCATAGCCCCTTACCCAGACTGCCAAATAGGTATCCACATAATCCAGCCAGGCCTTAAAGATTGCAGGGTTTACCGCGTGCCGGTACATCCTGGCGGTTACCACGGCGCTGCCGGCCGCGTAATGGCGGCAATCGGTGCAATCCGTATCGGGTACGCAGCAGGCCGCCTGGCGGTCCCAGCTCAGATCCGTGCGGTATTGCCGGAAAGAGCGGCCCAGGCCGACATTGGTGGAGGTATTCATCCGGGGGTAGGAGCATGAATAAAGATCGTGCAGGCCTTTCTCACTGGTGTGGGCCACAATATTGTAAGGAGAATAAACGACGGTTTCCGGGTATTGGCGCAATAACTCGCTCATAACTTCCCGGGTTCGGGCCAGTGTCTTCGGGGTATGACGAAGAGGGCCGTGGTAGCCCAGCGGGGCGGAAAACATATTAAAGGTAATCTGCTGGCCGTTTTGGGCCAGCAGGCTGGTTACCTCTCGGGCCTCATCAATGTTGATCGGGTTGAAGGTATAGACAAAGATCGCCCTGGGGTCGTCGTGGTAATTGGCTGTTTGCCGGGCCAGCATGTCTTTGGCCTTACGAATTTTCAAGCTGGTCTGGTCATTACCCCAGACGGAGATATGAATCCTGTAATCAATCTGGCGGGGAATGTGTTGCAAACCATTGGTGGCAATGGCACCGAGAGGGATAACATCATAACAAACCTCGCATAAACGCGGGACAAGGGAGGGCTCGGCACCGGCAAGCACGACAAAGGTTATGCCCCGTTTTTTTTCGCTCTCCAGCAGGCTGCGCCAGGCATCCTCATCTGAATTTTCCGCGGCAAACTGTTTGTCCCCGGTAAAATAATAGCAGCCCTCACAACGGACATTACAGCGGTTGGTCATGTCGTAAGTGGATTCACGCAGGAAAAAATACTTCCGGACTTTCTTGAATCTATCCCTTACGACTGGATCGGCGGTAATTTCGGAAAATTTGTATTCTTTTTGTTCTATGGCCGGCGAAATCACTTAATCATCACTGTTTAACTTGTTGTTAATGTATTCTGCGATAATCCGCACCGTAGTCAGCTTGGGATAATCGTCCTCATCGATCCGGATGCCGTATTCATCCCTTAAAACCAGGGCTACCGTTGCCAGATCCATACTGTCCACCCCTACTTCATCCACCAGATCCAGATCTGGGTCGAAGGTCTCCGGAGTTACATCTTCAAGTTTCAGTTCGTCGATGAGGATCTGGGCAATTCGAAGAGTTGTGCCGCTAATATCTTTTTCCATCACAGCCTTTGTTTCTCCTTGTTTTCAAGCATTATGATACCTGTACATACCTCTTCCCCAGCCTCTATTCTAAAGGAGCGGCTATTCTCCTTCCGGCCGGGAAAGACATGAATAGACAAGAGCTCGCCGGGTTTAATGAGTTTTTTGAATTTTACCCTGCTTAAACCGCTGATATATAAATCATCTTTACTGAATCTTGAAATAAGATCCGCCACCATTCCCAGCTGAGCCACTCCCGGCAGAATTGGTGTTCCTGGGAAATGTCCGGCAAACCAGGGAGAGCTGCTGTCAGTACTAACCTGCGCCGTTAGCTCCGTATTGGATTGTTTGATTTGAATGAGCCTGTACCACATAAATTTTAATAAGCGGGAAGCCTTATTTGCTAAATCAGGGGCAAAAAACCAGGCTGAGAAGCCGCACCGAATTTACCAGGAAAATGTAAATTTTTCAACAAAACTATATTTTATATGATTAGCTGATTAAATACTCCCACAAGGGCCCAATATAGCCTTTGGCGTGCATTCTGGAGACCACGTTTAATGTTGTGGGGTCGCCGGAGCCAATTATCCAGTTTGTCCGGTTTGCCGCTCTTTGTTTGACGAGGTTGTTGATTGTATCATTGTTTATTAACTCTGCTTCGTAAAAAAAAGGCTCCAGCAGATCCATGCCGAGAGAAATTTTGCCCTCTGCCAGGGCTATATCGTATAACTTTGTGTGGGGATAAACCCTGATGCCGAGAAAGAAAAAAATGACAGTTTTATTGAGTCTCTCAACATTATCAAGACAGTTGTTAATGGTCTGAGGCGATTCTCCTGGGCCACCTAATAAAAGATAATGGGCGACATGTAAATCCGCGGCCACCGCCTCCTGGTGGGCCAGGAAGACATCGGCGCTCCGAAAGGGTTTACGATAGGATTTGAGCATGGAGTCAGTCAGAGATTCAGTGCCGAATTCAACGTGGGTTAAACCGGCCTCTTTCATGATCTGGAAATAATTCTCCGGGGGTTTGGTGGGCGCGAAAAAACCTCCCCAGGGGATTGTCAGGCCCGCCTGGCGAAAGGCTGCCGCCACCGCGAGACTATGTTCTACATCTGAATTAAAGGCGGAATCGGTAATAAATAAATATCTGGCCCCTGCCTCCTGGAGTGAAATTGCCGTTTCAGCCACGGCTGCGGGGTCGTTTAAGCGATGCCGGTGCCCTTCAATATGGGGGTAGGGGCAGTAGATACACTTAAACGTACATCCCCGTTTAGTCTGCAGATTAAACATTCCGCCCCTGTCCCGGTAAAAAGCGGTATGGGGATTTTTGGGCTCGAAATCCCGCCGGATGAGGCCCTCCCAGGGCTGCGGGGTCATACTTCCGGCAGTTTCCGGGCCTGAAATTACCCCTGGTATGTCCGCCGGGTTTTCTCCCCGGCTCAGGGCCTCAACGAGGAGTCCAAAGCGTTCACCCTCGCCGATTATGCCATAATCCACGCCCAGTTTTTCAAACACCGGGCCGGGCAGAATGGTGAAGCCGCTCCCCCCGCAGACAATAATTGCCTTGGAGCATCTCCTGAGCCGTTGAATAATATCGCGGTACTCATTAACACAGAACAACGACTTACCCGCTTCAGTATTGTCAATATTACGGCAGGAAACCCCAATGATATCAGGCTGGAACTCCTTAATGATCCGGTCAAGAGATTCGTAAGTCTCGACATTCATATCGACAATCCTGACCGCGTGGGCGGCTGAAACTGAACCGGCCACATAATCCAGGCCGATGGGATATACCGGATATGGTGCTTGCAGGGTATTGGGCGAGATCAACAGGATATTCATGGTGCCTTTATCCGCACGGCAGTAATAAAGCGCCCCAGGCCGAGAAGTAAGGCGCCTTTTTTCTTAAGTGAACTGTGGCTCGAACCGGCAAGAGAAGGCGGGATGGCGCCTCTCTCTAAAAAATCCACCGCCATAACCGCCGCCACCGCTGAGGCCGTGGCAAATTCGCCGGTCAGACGCCGATAATCAATTATCGGCGCATTAAAGCCAGCAAGCGCCGTGAAACGGGCCAGCTGTGCTTTGCCCTGCTGGCGGAAGGCCGCTGGTATTCCAGCTAACAGCAGGCCGTAATCAGCTCTTAATTTCTCAGGCCCACCCAAAGACCTTATCAGAGCGTCAAGGACATTGGTATTATCGGCAGACTGATAAAACGCCGGGCTGATGGTTATTCCGCCCGCTGCGCTGTTTTTGGTCAGGCACAATCCTCCCCCGCCGTCAACAAGGGTATCTGGATGATTTTGATTACAGCTGATGGATTGATCAAAAAGAGGGGATAATTCGGGATGCCCCTCATCGGCACCGATGACCATGATTGGCTGGTCAGACTCAGCCGCGCTTAGATCGGCACTCAGCATGGCCTGCTCAAAGGAGT
>JAJSAA010000074.1 GCA_024274995.1 Deltaproteobacteria bacterium | reverse complement strand
CAGAATCGTTTTATAATGCTTGTTTAAAACCTCACGATGGCTAATTTTCAGCAGCTCCTCGGCGAAATGATTAATCATATTTATCCGGCCGTCAGAGTCTAAAGAGATAACCCCGGCGGTGACATTTTGCAGGATTATCTCGGTATAGCGGCGGCGCTGTTCAGTCTCGATATTGATCTCTTTTAAGGCCTGATTGACCTCCTCCACCTGCCGTTTACTGCTCAAAAGATCCCGAGTCATCTGGTTAAAGGCGTCAAAGAGACGGCCCATCTCATCCTCGGTATCCTTCTCCAGGACAAAATCCAGCTCACCGCCCGCCACCCGCTGGATGGCAGCGGCCAGTTTATCAATGGGCCTGGTCAGGCCGCCAGCCACATAGAAACCAAACCAGATGGCGCTGAAGATTATAAGCAGGGTGACAATGAGCAGCATGAGGAGCAGGCTGCTCTTTAAGGGCTTCTTCAAAAGGAGAAGCTGACGATAGCCCTCAATACCCTTGGAAATTATCTCCAGACGCTGTAAACGCTGCCGGGGAATCAGCAGAGAGGCCGCCAGGGTATATGAGCCGCCGGTAGCAGTCTTGAAGGAGATCAGGCCATTCAGCAGCTCCCCGGCCGCCACCGTCTGGGTAACGGTAAACGCCCCGCCTTTTAAGCCGCGATGTCGGGAGCCCTCGGAAATAGTCGGTGGGCGGCCTGCCTTTTTGTCCCAGACCTGCCATTTGGGTTTGCCATTCACCGTCAACACCGTTAGACCGCTTAAACCATACTGTCCCAGCCGCCGTTTGAGCAGTTGCCGACAGCGCGGGGTCTTAACCCCGAGGACAGCCAGCTCTGCTGCCGTCTCCGCCGCCCGCCGCTTTACCTGCTGGGCCGTATCCTGATAGACCTCCTGAGCCAAATCCAGGGAGGCGGAAAGAGAACGATCCACATTTATATTAAACCAATAATCCATACTGGTGGAGACAAATTGCAGGGCCACAAAAAAAAGGAGGGTCGTGGGTACCAGAGACAGAGAGACAAAAGAAACCACCAGCCGAGTTCGGAGCTTGGTGCCGATAATCCGCCTGCGGCGCTCAAAGACCAACTCCACCAGATTCCTCATCACCAGGAAGGCCATGAGAAGAAGAAGCACCACATTTATATTGATCAGGGCAAAGACCAGGACATTGCCGCTCACCGGGAAGGGTACTTCCCCAAGTTGAAAAACCCGGCTCTCAAGATAGGTGAAGAATATAAAGAGACATAGACAGGCCAGAATCACATAACGGATCAGACGTCTCTTTTTCCGGCGGCGCAGGGCCAGGGTATGCTGATCAATAACGGAATTCAACTGAATACCAATCCGTTTCCAGGTTCCAGAAGGAGAAGGGAATTAAATAGCTGAAATTAAAGGGCAGACTCTTTTTTTCCACCACCACCCTGGCCTTAAGTATATAATGGCGGTCAGGTTCCAGGGCGCTCAGGGGGACGATATCAACCCCGTTAAGCTGCGCCATCACCCGTTCAGCCTCGGACAGTTTAGTGGTAATAAAAGCAGCTGATTTCTCGACCGTAATTACGGTGTACTGCTTTTTAAGATTATCATAGAGCAGGGTATGCTTGACAGTACCACTGTAAATTTCCTTGTTAAACCAGGTACCACGCTCCATATCCAGCTTGATCTGAAAAGAAAAGACCAACGGCAGGCCATTCTGTACTCCGGTGAGCAATTCACTCTTAAAGGCGTTCTCCACCCGCAGGTAAAGAAGCAGGTCACGGCTGGAATTGGTCACCACCACGTCGCGCAGTACGGCTTTGCCAATGGCGGCCCCGGCCCTTGGGGCGGCGGCAAGCGCCGGCAGACAGCAGAGGCTGAGTAACAGGGCTGTAAAAAAAACGCACCGCCCCCGCCGCGACAACCTCGCCAAATCATGATGGCGTCGTAAAAAGTCCGATCTACGGTGTTGTGGCGTTTCGGCAGACCTTCGGCAGACCATATGTATGGCCGAAGCCCTGCCGAACCACCACGCCTCGGAGTCTCGCTGTGTTCGCTTACCTGTATATCGAACTTTTCGCAGTCTTCGCTTAGCTGACTTAGCCATTTTTAGTTAGTGATGGACTTTTTACGAGT
>JAJSAA010000073.1 GCA_024274995.1 Deltaproteobacteria bacterium | reverse complement strand
TGCCCTGTTCCACGCAAATCGATTATTAATTCGTTTGTAACCACGCTATTACGGATAGCGGCATGAAGCAATTCCGGGAAACTTCAGATTTAACTACTACCCTACCAAAAAAAAGTTATAAAATAAATTATTTAAACTGGTTAAGGACTTTCCTTTGCCGGCCGCTTTTATTTAATGGAATATAACCACTTGATTCCCCTTTAATTTTTATATATCGTAAAGAAAAAATGGGGCATAACCTGCCCCGCACCATTGAGGAATATGATGCCATTACCATCTGTGATACAAAAACTGCGGGAATGTGCCCGTCAGATCAAAAGATTAGAAGCAGACGCCGCCGCAGTTCTCGCTGACAATTATGATTTAGGGTCGTATCATGACCTCTTGAAGCAAAAAGCCGAAATTCTCCATGGTATCTCTGATCTTGAGCAGGATTTAACCGCCGACCTGGATATTGATCTTCAGAAGCTCCTCCGTGACCGGCTGGGTGGATTCTCCCATGCCGCCCTTAAGGCCCTGCGCTTAGATAGTGTCTTTTATATGGCCGCCCTTCTCTATCCGGAGAATTACCAGCCAGGGGCAAAAAACGATTTGGAAATTTTCATAGATACCCTTGACGGATTATAAAAAGGCGGTGGTCAATGAGCGAGAGATTTGAGCGCTGTTTCCAAAACGTAAGGGTAGAATGTCCGTATGGTTTGGCATATCCCGCTGTTTATCATCAGGCTTATTTTAATTCTCTGCCCATGGAGACGCTGGAGCTTTTTCTATCTGCCGGCTTCAGGCGGAACGGTAATTATCTGTATACCATGCGCTGCCGGAACTGCCAGGCCTGTATCCCCATTCGTCTCGAGGCTGAAACCTTCCGGAAAAATCGTAATCAGCGCCGGGTATGGCGACGGAATCAGGATTTAGAGGTTAAAATATCGCCTTTAAGGATCAACACCGAAAAGCTCGACCTCTGTGATAAATTCCTGGGCCACCGCTTCCCTGGGCGAAGCAATACGGCCCTGGAATATTACGCTGGCTTCTTTATTAACAGCCTTGGCTATACCCACGAGGTGGAATTCCGCCTGCATGACCAATTGATAGGGATCTCCATTGTCGATATTTACGCCAGCGCCATTAATCTGGTTTATTTTTATTTTGATCCGGAGGCGGCTCATCGCAGCCCGGGAACCTTCAACATCCTGTACATGGCCGATTACGCCCGCCGTCATAGAATGAAGTATATCTACCTTGGACTTTATATAGAGGAGGTGGCCGCCATGAATTATAAGCTTAAATTCAAGCCCTGCTACCTTTTGATGGAGGACAAATGGATTTTACGAGACAGGCGGCAGAACGGTATCAGGCAGAATAATTGTAAAGGTACTGCCGTGCCCAGGGCTGCTTCTGACCTTAACCTCGCCGCCATGAGCCCTGACAATATGTTTAACGATAGCAAGGCCTAAACCTGTTCCTCCCAGTTTCCGGCTCCGGGCCTTATCACTACGATAAAAACGTTCAAAGAGGCGGGATAAATGCTCTCTGGCGATTCCACAACCGTTATCAGTCACCGCTATCTGAATTTGTCTTTCATCCTGCCAGGATTTAATCTGTACTTCCCCGCCTTCACTGCTATATTTTATGGCGTTAACCACAAGATTAGTTACGGCCTGTTCCATGAGGTTCTGATTGATAAGCGCCGTTATCCCCGTTCCACCGTCAAGAACGAGTTTTATCCCCTTTTCTCCGGCCGCCACGGCGCACATCTCCAGACAATTATTTAACACTGGCAGCAAGGACTGATGCTGGAGTTCAACCGCACCCATATCATCTTCGCGCTCAATTCTGGATAATTTCAAGAGATCATTAATAATGGCATCCAAACGCTTGGCCTGCCGCTGGATGATCTCTAAAAAATGTTTTGCCTCCTGGCCGCTTTCCAGGGCGCCGTCCAACAGGGTTTCCACAAAGCCGTTGATTGAGGTGATGGGAGTTTTAAGTTCATGTGAGACATTAGCCACAAACTCCCGCCGGATATTTTCAAGTTTCTTGGTCCTGGTAATATCGTTTAAAACCACCATGGCCCCCGTCTTATTGCTGCCATCGCGGATGGGGGTGCCGCTTAAATGGAAATAATGTTCTCCATCCGCAAGGTATAATACCAGTTCCTGCTCTCTTACATAGCCGCCGGACAGTATCTCGCGTATAAAACGGGATAAATCGACATTACGAATTGACTCAGTAATGGCACCAGGATGATAGTTCAAGGGCAGATTAAAAATTTTCAGGGCGGTGTCATTGACCCGGACAAGCCGGCCTCGGTTATCCACCACCAGAACCCCCTCGATCATACTTTTAAAGACCGCTTCCAACTCATTTTTCTGTTTGGTAACGGTATCGATCCGGCAGTACAATTCCATGGCCATGGAGTTGATTGTATCGGCCAGCTCGGCCACCTCAATTGAGTACCCGCCGCCTGGAAAGTTAATCTTATGACTAAAATCGAGCCTGCTGTACTGCCGGGCCGTCCGCCCCATATCCTCCAATGGTTTGCTGAGGTTACGGGAAACAACCAGGGTGGCAATGGCAGCTATGATCAACATCACAAAGGCGGCAAAAAAAATCTGCCAATACATCATGTCCAGAGCCTGATTAACAAAGATAAAGGGAATGGCAAGACGTACTACCCCGAAAACAGGGGACAACGGATTATCTTCAGTAAAGACCGGCAGGGCAACATAAATCATGTTTTTGCCCAGAGTATGACTGAAACGCATGGAGGTTCCCAGGTTCCCGCTTAGAGCAATGGCAACCTCCGGGCGGTGAGCGTGATTATCCATGCCCGCCGGGTTTTTATCGGAGTCAGCCCTGACCTGACCGCTGGCCTTAATCAGGGTAATCCTGGCCTGACTAAGAACGGCCATCTGCCGGCTACGTCTCTGAAGATCACCCCGCTCTGCTCTGAAATCGGCCTGGATTTCAAAGCGAACAAGCCGGGTACGAACCTTTAAATCCGTGGTTATCTGTTCAAGATAAAACTGCCGGACTATTTTTGAGGCAAGGAAGAAGGTGCCCATCACCGCTATCATGACCACCACCAGCATGGGGGGGAATATCTGCCAGAGCAGACGCTTGCGTTTACTCACCGGCCCAGTTTATATCCTACGCCCCGCACGGTTTCAATGGCCTGTTGCGGGCCAAGTTTCTTGCGTAGCGATACTATCTGAACATCAACGGTACGGTCAGTTACTACGATATGACCATCATGAATAGTGGAGAGAATTTGATCTCTGGAAAATACCCAGCTGGGTTTGGCGGCAAGGAGGGACAGAATTTTAAATTCAGAGGCCGTCAGAGGAATCGGAGTACCGGAAATCGTGACCTCGTGGCGATCTTTATCAATCACCAGATCCCCCAGAGTAATCCGGTTGCCACCGCCCTCACCCTGAAGCGCGGCACGGCGCAGCAGGGCCTGAATCCGGGCCACAAGTACCCGGGGGCTGAAGGGCTTGGTTAAATAATCATCGGCCCCCAACTCCAGACCAGAGATAATGTCGGCCTCTTCGCTTCTCGCCGTCAGCATCAGGATGGGAACAGCCCCGAAGTCCCCCTGTTTTTTCAGTTGCCGGCAGGCCTCAAAGCCGTCAACCCCGGGCAGCATGACATCAAGGACAATAAGATCAGGTCTCTGCTCCCCCCTAACCGCGGTGAGCATCTCCTCGGCATTTGGAAAACCGCTG
>JAJSAA010000072.1 GCA_024274995.1 Deltaproteobacteria bacterium | reverse complement strand
GACCAATAAGGCGATAAAATGTGATTATTGTTTAGAACGGGTGGATCAGGGCCTGAAACCGGCCTGCGTGACCAAATGCACCACCCATGCCCTGAAGTTTCTGCTGCTGGCGGAGATATAGATTCTGAACTGTTATTTGAATTGTATTTTGAGATGGTGGTAACAAGTTATGGCTGAGTGGAATAATCTTTTAGATAAAATTTACTATGGTACTGTCGTGCCCCTCTTCGCGCTTGGCGGCCGGATACTTTATTTTATCTTTATTCAGCCCATGGCGCGTCTTGATTTTCCTGTCTGGCTGCAGGTCTGTGTGCTCGCTGTTCTGATTGCCTTGTGTTCATTCGCTCTGCGTCATATCTTGTGCGTTGATGAAAAAACAAGGTGTTTCAACGCCCAATTTACCAAAAAGCGGGAGCAGCAACAGACCCTGCAGCTTATCACCGATAAGTATAGCCGGGAGGCCTTATACCGTATTACCGATGAAGATCTTAACGCCCAGTATAATCATTTTTTAGCCCATCATTATGCCCGTTATGTCATAATTTACATGCTGCCTATATTTCTGACTCTTGCCTGGTTGAATCAGGTATATTCTGCCGCCGTCCTCGGAAATCTCTTTGTTATCACAATACCAGCAAATGATTTTGGTATTCAGGGGCTTTCAGTCACCTTCCTTTTTTTGCTTACATATGTAATTTGTCTGATTATTGGTTTCCGGCTCCTGAAAAAGCGGCCTCTTGCTTAAAGCCGGGGACAGCCGTTCACAACATGCTTGAACATCATACCTGACACCATATTGCCCGAGCAATAGTCAGGTATGATGTCCTTCGCTCATTCATCGTAAACCACACTCTTGACTTTATAACCTCTCGAAATGTAGCGGTACGACTAAGATCGTATGCGAGCGTTTCAGGGACGTCCTGCTGTGCGTAATTAAGTACCCCGATAATACCCCTTATGTCGGAGTCTCGCAGACTCGCTTACCTGGGGAACTTAAGTGCGTGCAGCAGGGTGTTCATGGAGCGCTTACCATTCACTCCTCTGGGGTGGAATCACTAAAGCCGCCTCATAATGGGCCGTCCGGTTGCGGCCGCAGTTTCTTTATAAAAAGAAATTGTGTAAATTGGTTTATTTATCAAGGAGGACTATATGATTGAATTTATGCGGGAGGCCATTGCTCTGGCCGTCAAGAAAATGCGGCAGGGGCAGGGCGGCCCCTTCGGGGCGGTTATTGTCCAGCACGGGGAGGTTATAGGCCGGGGATATAACCGGGTAACCTCTACCAATGATCCCACCGCCCATGCTGAGATTGTCGCTATTCGAGAGGCCTGTAGCCGCTTAGATGATTTCAGGCTTACAGGCTGTGATATTTATATTAATTGTGAACCGTGCCCCATGTGCCTCGCCGCCATTTACTGGGCGGATATTGCTCGTATCTATTACGCGGCTGATCGTCAGGATGCGGCTGACCACGGTTTTGCTGACGCAGAAATATATCTGGAAATCAGCCGTAATCCCGAAGAGCGAAGAATCCAGGCGGTGCAGCTACTGCGTGCCGAGGCCCTGGCGGCCTTTCGTGAATGGCAGATGAAGACGGACAAGATAGATTATTGACGGTACCGTGCCAGCCCCCCCCCTTCAAAATAAGATAATTGTACCGCTGTATTCCAAGATGTTATAAAGTTAAGAGTGTGGTTTATTGAGCCTTTACCAAAAATTGAATAGTAAAATAAAAAATGGGTGGTAATTATGAAAAAACTCGTTATCTCAACCGGTGGGGGTGACGCTCCAGGGCTTAACGCGGTAATATATGCGGTGGTTATGTCAGCCGAATTAAGGGGCTGGGAGGTTTACGGCAGCCGGTGTGGGTACAGGGGGCTGATCGACGCGGGTGAACTGGTACGGCTGACCCCGCAGAGTGTGATTGATATTACCACTCAGGGCGGTACCATCCTTGGTTCCACCAATAAGGGTAACCCCTTTGCCATGCCGGTGAAAAATCTGGCCGGTGAAACAGAAATCCGCGATATGTCAGACCGGATTATGAAGAATTTTACCCGCATGGGCTTTATGTGTCATATCGCGGTGGGTGGTGACGGCAGTCTTGATATTGCCCGTCGTTTTCAGGAGGAAAAGGGCATGCCGGTTATAGGTGTTCCCAAGACCATTGACAATGATCTCTATGCCACTCAGCTTACCTTTGGTTTTGATACCGCCGTCTCCACTGCCACTGAGGCTCTTGACAAACTCCATTCCACCGCCAAATCGCATGATCGGGTTATGGTGGTCGAGGTTATGGGCCGGGAGGCGGGTTGGATTGCCTTAAATTCTGGGATTTCCGGCTGCGCCGATGTCATTTTGATTCCGGAGATTCCCTTTGATCTGACCAAGGTCTGTGAGAAAATTGCCGATAACGATCTGCATGGCAAACATTACGCTATTGTGGTGGTGGCCGAGGGCGCTAAAGCCAGGGATTCCGATGTCGTCTGTCAGAAGGGCAGCTGTGAAGTCGGCAGGGAAGAGGTGCTCCTGGGGGGCATTGGAGACTGGGTGGCCCAGCAGATCCGGGAACGGACGGATAAGGATGTTCGCTCTCTCGTGCTTGGTCATCTCCAACGCGGCGGTTCACCAACGACCTTTGACCGCTTACTCGCCCTGCGTTTCGGGGCGGCGGCGGTGCGGATGGCCGAGGCTGGCATGTTCGGTCATATGGTGGCTTTGGTTAATGGCGGTATGCAGAAGGTTACCCTAAAGGAGGCCACCAGAATCCGTAAGTTAGTTGGTGAAAATGACGACAAACTGCAAACTGCCCGTGAGATTGGTATTTGTATGGGATGAACTCCACAAAAATTATTTTTTTCTTATCTTGATTTAAGTCAATGTTTCTATCTGCCGTCTGCGGTAGTTTAAGAATCAAGTTTGATGCTTATTGGCGTGTCAATGCTTAAACAGAGACACAAAAATGCCCGGTTTATTATTTCAGACTGGGAACAATTAAAACATAGAGGAGAAAAAAATGTTTTGTAATCAATGTGAACAAACTGCCAAGGGAATTGGTTGTACCAAGGTTGGAGTGTGCGGCAAAGGCCCCTCAACCGCCGCTCTTCAGGATCTGTTGATTCACGCCCTCCAGGGACTGAGCGTCTATGCTGTGGCTGGCCGCGCGGTTGGGGTGGTGGATTCTGAGTTGAATCTCTTTGTCTGTGAGGCGGTATTTTCCACCCTGACCAATGTCAATTTTGACGATGACCGCTTAATCCCCCTGATTAAAAAGGCGGTTGCTTTTCGTGAGAGCATGAAAGAGAAGGTCGCAGCGGCCGGTGGCCAGGTTGACAATAACTCTGCCGCTGTTACCTTTACTCCGGCTGCCGACCATGACGGCATGGTGAAGCAGGGTGAGGCGGTTAACTGGCATGCTCAGGGCCAAAAAATAGAGGAAGACGATATTCTGTCTCTCAAGGAAATTTTGGTTTACGGCTTGAAAGGAGTGGCGGCCTATACCGATCACGCCCGTATTCTGGGGCAGGAAGATGAAGCAGTCTACGCCTTTATCGAGGAGGCGCTGGCCGCCACCCTGCGGGACGATATCAGCCTGGAAGACTGGGTAGCCATGGTCTTGAAGTGCGGGGCCACCAATCTGCGGGCCATGGAGCTCCTGGATGCTGCCAATACCGGCACCTATGGCCATCCTGAGCCCACGGAGGTTTCCCTGGGGGCCAAAAAAGGCAAGGCTATTCTGGTCTCCGGCCATGACTTAAAGGATCTCGAGGATATTTTAAAGCAGACCGAGGGCAGGGGAATCAACGTCTATACCCACGGTGAGATGCTGCCCTGTCTCGCCTATCCGGGCCTGAAAAAATATGCTCACCTTTGTGGTCATTACGGTACTGCCTGGCAGAATCAACATAAGGAATTTGATGCATTCCCCGGTGCTATTATCATGACCACCAACTGTATTCAGAAGCCCAAAGAGTCATATATGGCCAACATCTTTACTACCGGCCTGGTGGCCTGGCCTGGGGTGACTAATATAGCGGATAAGGACTTTACCCCGGCTATTAACCGGGCCTTGGAACTGCCTGGTTTTGCCGAGGATACCGATAAGGGGACGATCATGGCCGGTTTCGCCAGAAATACCGTTTTGTCGGTGGCCGACAAAATTGTGGCGGGGGTCAAGAACAAGGATATTAGACATCTTTTCCTGGTAGCCGGTTGTGACGGTGCCAAACCGGGACGTAATTATTATACCGAGTTTGTTGAGCAGGTGCCGAAGGATTGTTTTGTCCTTACCCTGGCCTGTGGTAAATTCCGTTTTTTTGATAAGGATCTTGGCACTATCGGCGGTATTCCGCGGCTGCTGGATATTGGCCAGTGCAATGACGCCTACTCGGCTATTCAGATTGCCGTGGCTCTGGCCAAGGCCTTTGACTGCGGGGTAAATGATCTGCCCCTGTCCATGGTGCTATCCTGGTACGAGCAGAAGGCGGTGGCAATTTTACTCACCCTCTTCCATCTCGGTATCAAGGATATTCGTTTAGGACCCACCTTGCCGGCCTTTATCAGCCCCAATGTTCTAAATGTACTGGTTCAGAATTTCGCGGTTAAGCCAATCACCACTCCCGCTGAGGATCTGCAGACCATATTGGGATAATTAATCAGCCTCTATAATTGTCTGAAACGCGGCACAGCCCAGCCGGGCTGTGCCGCTTATCTTTAATGAGTGTAACTGCTTAGATGCGCTCCAGGTTTGTTTGTTTCGGCCTCTGAGTCAGGTAAGCGGAGCGTAGCGAAGACTCCGATACTTCCTGTACGTGAGGAGGCCGAAACGAACGAAGATGGGGTACAGCTGAATAGTTACTAAGGAGTAATAAATGCAATGTCCTGGACAAGATAGTCGTTTTTGGGATGGGGCAGCGGTTTTTGAATATAAATGCCCCAAATGCGGGCATATGCTGGAGTTTTTTAAGGATGACAGCAAACGGCGCTGTAAGAATTGCGGTAATGAGGTCTTTAATCCCCGAATGGATTTTGGCTGTGCCGCATACTGCCCCTATGCCGAACAATGTCTTGGTCAGTTACCACCGGAGCTTCTGGCCAAAAAGCAGGAAAAGCTCATTGTTGATACCGGCGCTGAGATAAAGCGGCGCCTGGGCGATGATTTTAAGGCCATTGGCCGGGTTAGCCGGACGACACGGCGGGCCGCTGAACTAACGGCAGAAAATGAGGGTAGTAATAAGGCGGTTGTTGTCCTGAGTGTTTATTTTCAAATATTGGCTGAGGCTGCGGCAGGCAATGCCGCTGAGCTGGGCCAAAGCATTATGACCCATTTCGGGGCTAATGAAGGATTAAAAAATGAGATTTGCGCCCTCCTTGAACATCAAGGGCCAGCTGGTGAGGAAGATTTGAATCTACGCCTGGTTCGTCAGGCTCTGGTGTAAGCAAATAAGGGTGATATTATGAGCAGGGTGCTCATGGCAAAATCCATGGATCTCTATTAACGATGGGAGATGAGATGAAGATAAGCAGAAAAATTATTATCATAGACGAAGATTTATGCAATGGCTGTGGGCAATGTATTGTGGATTGCGCCGAAAGCGCCCTGCGGATTATTGATGGCAAGGCCCGGCTTATTGCCGAGAAATATTGTGACGGACTGGGAGCCTGCCTGGCTGGTTGCCCCACCGGTGCTCTCCAGATTGAGGAACGGCAGGCCGATGACTTTGATGAGGAGGCGGTTGAGGAGTTGGTACGTTCCCAGAAAAAGAGCGGCGGCTGTCCATCGGCCAATCTCCAGAGTTTCCAGCCCCAGACCCCATGTCAGCAGGCCAATCAGCCCATAGGCATCACCGGTTCGGCTCTAAGCCATTGGCCGGTGCAGATACGTCTCGTGCCGCCCGATGCCCCTTTTCTTCGGAACGCCGATTTACTGATTGCCGCGGACTGCACTACCGTCGCCTATGCCGGTTTTCATCAGGACTTGCTGCCGAGGCGGGTGGTATTAATGGGCTGCCCAAAATTCGATGACATTGAGTCGTATATCCAGAAATTAAGTGAAATATTCGCCAGCGCGGCCATAAAATCAATCACCATTGCCATCATGGAGGTACCCTGCTGCCAAAATATGAAAAACATAGTCCAGTCCGCTCTAAAGAAGGCAAAGGCTAAAATTCCCTTAGAGATAGTAGTAATTGGTGTAAGGGGCGAAAAGAAAGCAGATCACCCATCACCACCCCCGCAATAAATTATTTTCTGCCCCCGTAGGGGCGTATTGCAATACGCCCTCGGTGCATCTGCCGACCACCCAGCAGAAAATAAAATCCGCCAAAAAATATCACCTTAAAAATTTAAATTTTTGGTGATATTCGTCCAGGTCTTGTTTAATTCCTCGTCAAACTGCTCAATAAAATCAGGGAGATTCACATCCAGAAATGGCCGGTGCTTCTCCTGAATTAATATCCAGGCAAATGATTTTGTGATCTTATCAGTCGCAACATCGCTGAATTCAAAGCCATAACCATGATGGGAGGCGAAAAGATCTGCTAAATGAACCAGGGCAATAATCAGGCTGTGGGAGCGGGCCATATCAGGTGAATGGTGCAGGCGCATCACATTAAGATAGACCTCCGGCAGACCGAGACTTTCACCGAGCCAAAATCCGGCCTGGCCATGGTCAATACCAATATAGGTTGTTTCGGCCTTCAGAAAATTAGTGGCAATCTCCGAGGATGGATCTGAGATATGGGGATAAACCGTCGGTTCGATGAGGTCAAGACCGATAATACCTAAATCATGTGTCAGTCCGGCTAAATATATATCAGCCGGGCTGGAGACGCGGATGGACTCGGCCAGTAGCACGGCTATTCTTGCTACCACCACCGAATGACGCCAGAATCGGGAGGCAATCTTGCGAAAGCCGCTGAAGGCCTTGGGGGAATCATCGAAAGAAATTATATCGCTGATGGATTCCTGAATATGACGAATTCCCACCGTAATCATGGCATGGGGGACAGTCCCCACCGGAGCCGTCCGCCGGAAGAATGAGGAATTGGCAATCTGTAATATCTTACAGGTCAAAACCGGATCAAGCTGAATATAATCAGCCAGCACCCTGGTATTATCGACCTTGCCGCTTAACATAGGTTCCAGAATAGCGGCAACGGCCGGATTAAAGGGCAGATCAAGAACGGCGCTTAAACGCCTTTGCATGCGGCTACGGACGATCCGGTCTTTTTTGGCAGGCAGCGGCGGTAATTCATCGTAACTTGCCGGGGTTGTAACTGATTGTTCTGCCTGGTGCTGCTTTATCGCGGCCGGTTGGGAAGTGATTTCAGGCTGCTGGTCTTCGGCGGGTAAATCAATTTCTTTAAGGGTCTTCAGGTCAATATCCTTTTCCAGGCTGGCCAGGCGCTCGTTGGCAATAATCAGGCGGCCCACAAGTATTTCGCAGAAACGTTTATAAAATTTGAGCTGTAGAAAAACGTTGGACGAACTGATGACCTCCGGATTAATAACCAATATAAAACTATTGTTTCTGGTTATTACTCCGGCCGTACGTTTTATATCCATTACTATGGACATTTCGCCGAAACAGGCCCCGGCCTTTAATCTTGTTAACTCTACGGCCCGGCGCTTTTTATGGCTCACGGATTTGACCACCGACACCTCACCTTTGAGCAGGATGTAGAATACCCGCTCTGTGGTATCTTCTTTGATAATATACTGCCCTGCTTTGACCCTTAGTATTTTGCAGACCCCAAGGAGCTGGCGCAGTTCGTGATCATCGAAATTATTAAAAAAATCGATACCTTGGAGAAATTTTATCTGTTGTTCAAGGCCTGGGGCCTTATTGGCCCCTTTTGTGGTTGCCATCTTAGTCACCATTTATAATTTCGCCATCACTATTTACAAGCTGGTGTTTATTTGCCAAGGCAGAAGTCACCAAAAATCTTATCTAAAATATCTTCCGTTGTGGTGTATCCCACTATTTCACCGAGATAATCCAGGGCGGTCTGGAGGTCTATGGCCATGAGATCAGGGGCAAGCTCGTTATTCAGGCCCTGCAGAAAAGAGCGGCCAGCCCTTAGAGCTTTGGTCATTGCCGCCTGGTGGCGCAGATTGGGAATGGCCGGCCTGGGTTCAGCAGAGTAGTTAGCCCCGGTTATGGTTTTGTAGATCAAACCCTCTAACTGCGGCAGGCAATCTCCGGTTTTGGCCGAAACGGCAACGATGGCGGTATCGGGGAATCTGGCATAATGTTCTCTGATTATCTCCGGTCGTTTGATGTCAGTTTTGTTAATAACTATGATTAAGGGCTTGCCGGCTGTTTCGGCAAAAAGCCGTTCATCGTCAGCATGGGGAGGGCTGCTGGCATCAAGGAGCATGATTACCAGATCGGCTGTGGCCAGCTTGGCCATGCTGCGCTGAATACCTATCTCCTCCACCTTCCCCCTGGCCTGGCGAATACCCGCCGTGTCAACAATGTGAACCGGTAGTCCCAATATATCAAGATACTCCTCAACCGTATCCCTGGTGGTACCGGGCACTGAGGTGACAATGGCTCTATCCTCTCTCAGCAGGGCGTTCAGCAGACTTGATTTCCCCACGTTGGGTCGCCCGATAATTACGGCGGAAATCCCATCTTTTATGATTCTACCATGATCGGCAGCTGAGATCAAATCTTCCAGAGCCTTAAGTGCCGGTTCGATTTGCCGTCTTAAAGCGTCGGCATTAAGTATCTCCGCCTCTTCGTCTGGAAAGTCAATTGCTACTTCCACCATGGCCTTCAT
Source organism: Deltaproteobacteria bacterium (assembly GCA_024274995.1). Taxonomy (GTDB): domain Bacteria; phylum Desulfobacterota; class Desulfobulbia; order Desulfobulbales; family VMSU01; genus JAADIV01. The sequence goes on along the minus strand of JAJSAA010000072.1, from coordinate 13,368 downwards.
GGTGGTGAGCTGTTCGGTAATTTGTTTAATTTCTTCTTCAATCCCGCCCCTTAATTGGGCAACGGCGGCTGAAAGTCCCTGGCTTGTTTTGGCTCGCAGCAGATCAATAATCGCTTCGGCCTGGGTCAGGTCGAGACGACCGTTTAAAAAAGCATTTTTGGTGAATTCACCGGGTTCTGCCAGCCGGGCGCCGCTGTTTATGACCAGGGCCATAATCTGCTGAAGAGCGGCGAAACTGCCATGAGCGTGGATCTCGGCCACCTCATCTCTGGTGTAGGTGTGCGGCGCCTGCATATACACGGCTAACACCTCATCAAGGTTGCGCCTGGTTTTTGGTTCCTTTATCCAGCCATAATAAAGGCGGTGGCTGATAAAGGCACAGGAGTGATTTTTGGGGATAAAGATTTTCTTGAGAATAGTGAGGGCGGCTGGCCCGCTTATCCTGATTATACCAATACCACCAAGCCCCGGTGGAGTGGCAATGGCGGCAATAGTTGAATCTAATTTTAAGGGCATGGAGGTCTCGGTAAACAGGCGGGGAGAAAGCGTTGGCAGCTGGTTTCTACCGGCGTCTTGCTGATCTGTCGCCTTTTTTGGAGGGTACATAAATTCTGATCTTTTTAAACAGACCGTCACCCATGCTGACACTGCGGATTTCGCGATCATCCTGCAGGGCCAGATGGACAATACGGCGCTCAGCAGGGTTCATGGCGGCAATGGTCTCTGTAATGCCGCTGCCCTTAACCTTTACCGCTAACTGCAGGGCCAGTTTCTCTAATTCTACCCGGCGCTGGTGGCGGTAATTACCCACATCAAGGGCAAAGAAAAGTTTGTGGGGGTACTTGTGACTAATAATTTTGCGGACAAGATATTGAATGGCATCTATGGTTTCGCCTCTCTGGCCAATTATCAGCTCGTTGTCAGGGCCGTCAATTACGGCTTTTATCCGATTATTGACTACGGTGGCTTCCACTTCAGCCTGCAGGCCCATGAGGCCGATTATTTCTTTGACGACTGTGGTTATTTCTACTATCTCAGCCGGATCTGGTTGAGCTGGCTCCTGGCGGCCGCCGCGATAAGATGGTTCCTTATTTTTTTTAGACTTATGGCAGGTTTGCCTCTGGTCTGGTGCTGAGGATGTATCTGTTTCTGTTGTGGAGGGCTTATTCGGCGGGACTGCTATGGCTTCGCCGCGATTATTTTTCGGAGTCGCTGTGATTTGGGCTTGACGACGGCCGAAGCCCAAAAAACCCTTACTGCCGGGGGTGATGATTTCTAGATTTATCTCTTCACGGGCGGTGTTAAGATTCCGGCAGGCTTTGTCGATTGCCTCCTCTACTGTTCTTCCGCTATATTGCAGTTTGACTGTCATTGTTTCTATTCCATTTTGCTGTTGTTGAAGCAGTACGTCAGCTTACAATCCGATAATTAATCATCTATGGATTTGTTAATATAGTATTGTTGACCAATGGAAAGTAGATTGTTCACGAACCAGTACAATACCAGTCCGGAGGCGAAATTTAAAAACATAAAGGTAAAAACTACCGGTAGAAACAGCATGATTTTGGCCTGGGTCGGATCACCTGTGGTGGGGGTCATCTTTTGTTGAACAAACATGCTGACTCCCATGAGCAGGGTGAGTACCGGTATGCCATGCAGGTATGGAATGTTAAAGCCGATGGAGAGACGATCCGGGGCCGATAAATCGTTTATCCACAGCATGAAAGGGGCGTGCCGTAATTCAATGGTCTGTAGTAAAACCCGGTAGAGGGCAAAAAATACCGGAATCTGGACGACCATCGGCAGGCAGCCACCGAGAGGATTGATTTTATAAGTCTTGTAAAGCAGGATCATTTCCTGGTTCAGCTTTTCCTTGTTGTCCTTGTATTTCTCCCGCAGCTTGGCCATTTTGGGCTGGATCTTCTGCATGGTCTTCATGGATTTCATGCCCTTGTGGGAGATGGGCCAGAGAATGAGCTTGAAAAGGATGGTAACCAGGATAATGGCTACTCCATAATTGTGAACATAACGATCCAGAAAGTTAAGGAGGTAGAGGGTTGGTTTGGCTATGAGATCGAACCAGCCGAAATTAACGGTCTTGTCAAGGTTGAAGCCCACGTCCTTGAGAATGGATAGTTTTTTGGGGCCAAAATACAGGCCGTAGGAATATTCCCGGGCGTTACCCGCGCTAATGGTGGACAGGCTGCCGCTGACGGTAGTGATTATGGTGTCTTTACCGGTTAAGGCCATTTGTACGGTGCTGGACGATTTGGCCTGGGGGATAATTCCGCACATGAAATAGGTGCCCTCATAGGCGGCCCAGTCTAATTTACCCTGAAAAACCTTAGCCCCCTTCTTGCGGAGTGTTTTGGCCTTGATCTCTTCTAACTTGCCGTTAACGTATGAGGCCGGGCCATTAAACAGAAAGGAGGTCTTGGAGCTACCCTGGGCAAATGGACGGTTTATTAATTGCAGATAGGGGGCACCACGCAGAGGGGACAGCGTTTTGTTTTCTACTTTAATAGTTAATCCTATCAAATAGGAGTTGTCACTAAAGGTCATTATCCGTTGGATCTTGAGCCCCGATTTAAGAGTGGCGCTCATGACCAGAGTCTGTTGGCCGTTGGGAGAGGTGGTTACCTGCAGGCGGTTGGCTTTAAAGAGGGGGAGAGTCATGTTGCCGCCCTGTCCCCAATAAAAATTCAAGGGTAAATTCTGGGGAGAAGAAGTCTTAATTAATTCCTTCTGGGGGGAGTCGGCGGCCAGTGATTCCCGGTATTTATTGAGCGTGAAGCTCTTGATGACGCCGCCGTTTTCTGAAATTACTGCCGTGTACAAACTGGTTCTTACTGTAATATCGCGGCCGTTCATGGCGGGAGAAGGAACTGCGGTATTATTGGCTGCGGCTGGTGCTGCCGCGGGTTGTGATAATTGAGGAGCTGCGGCCTTGGGAGCAGGCTGAACCAATTTCGGGGCGGCAGCGGTTCTTACGGTCTGTTGTTCCTGCTGCACAGGGGCCTGGTGGACGCTGGGCATAAAGAGGTATTGATAGCCGACCAAGATAACAAGGGATATGATAACCGCGATAAAGGCTCTTTTGGTTTCCATTATTGTTCCATTTTGCTTTTTAAAGTTTTTGAATAGCAGCCGTGATAATTGTTGCTGGGCACGGATCTGCATTTGCCTGCTTTGGGCGTTAATAAAACATCAGAGGTTGTGAACGGCAGTAACCCGGAGAGACGGCAACATTATTTAACCGGATCGTAGCCCCCGGCATGAAAAGGATGACAGCGACAAATACGCCGTATGGCGAGCCAGCCGCCGCGCCATATGCCATAACGAATTATGGCCTCGATGGCGTATTGGGAACAGGACGGAATGTAACGGCAACGAGGAGGGAATAGAGGAGAAATGAAGATCTGATAAGCTCTAATTAAAGATAGAAGAAAACGCTGCAATTTTACTTACCGCTGTTAAGTTGTTTTTCCCCTCTTTTGTCGACTAAGAGCAATAGTGGAATTACTCTTGGAAGATAAAAAAGATGAAAATATTTCCTGCAGGTCATTTAGACCAGCAGGGCTAAACTTTTTGTTGGCCGTAATTACCAGATCAATTCCAGCCTCTCCCACATTTTGCCGTGCTATTGTGGCGGGAAAGGCTGGATTTAGTCTGAAATATTCCCGGATCAGCCGTTTTAATCTATTCCTCTTAACCGCTGATTTGAACCCGCTTATACTTATTCCTAATCGATGGCGGTCAAGCTCGTTCAGGGTGAAAATGAAGTTAAACCCATTGGCACGCAATCGATTACCATGCCGATATACATGGTCATATTGCCATTTTTTCGTTATTAAGCGCCGACGTGGCAGTGCTAACTGCCGCATATCATTTGTAATCCTGGAAAATCAGACAGATACCATCAGGCGGATAAGCGCCGACGGCCCTTGGCCCGGCGGTTATTAATAATAGTGCGTCCAGCTTTTGTACTCATCCGTAACCGGAAGCCGTGAGTTCGATGTCGTTTAGTGTTGCTTGGCTGAAATGTTCTTTTGCTCATGATGTTGTCCTTGGATATGGGTTGTGACTGTAGCTCAATTTAGAAAATGCCAAATAGTAATGCAAGAAATTCAAAGATAAATAACTTTATCGTGAACTTCTTCGATCAACAAAGTAAAGCAGAATATATTAATCTCATCAGTTAAGTATGTCAATTTATTTCCTTGTTGGCTCTAAAATAATATTCGTCGCCCTTGACAATTTGGAGGTTATTTGTATAATATTAGGTTGAAGTGCGTAGGGCGGGCATAGCTCAGCTGGTAGAGTACAAGCTTCCCAAGCTTGGTGTCGCGAGTTCGAATCTCGTTGCCCGCTCCATTTTTAATGCGGCTCATGTAGATTGGTATTGGTTGTGCGGCATTAAAAATGATTTTTAGATTTATGGATACAGCGGTAATTCGTTGATGATCCTTAAACTGGAAAGTGGGTTTTTACCCGCTTTTTTTTATTTTATAGGGCGTAGGGTATAAAAAATGGATCTACGAACAGACCAGGTTAAGGCCCTGATCAGTCCGATTGTCGATGATCTCGGACTTGAGCTGATTGAGCTGGTGCTTAGAGATGAGCAGGAAGGTTTAACCTTGCGAGTTGTGATATATCGGCAAGAGGGGGTTAATATTGATCTCTGCGCCCAGGTGAGCAGAGAAATCAGTCGCTTGTTTGAGGTAGAAGATCCAATCGCTTCGGCCTATAAGCTGGAGGTTTCGTCACCTGGTTTGACCAGGCCGCTCACCACCAGCCGTGATTTTATGCGTAATCGGGGCAAAAAGGTTAAAATAAAGTTTGCTGGTCAGCAAGGCCCTTTAACAGCTGTCGGAGTTGTTGAGAATGCCGATGACGAGAAGGTATGGCTGACAGTGGAAGGGGAAGAGCAGATAATCAATCTGGCAGATATTCATAAGGCTAAATTGGTAATTGAGTTTTAAAAATAGTAACTGGCAGATTACGAAAGATACAAAACGCGATACTCATAAATAATAAATTTATAACTCTTTAATACTGGGTATTGTATTTCGAGTTTTCAAGGGTCAAGTTGGAGAAGTAGCTATGATGTCAAATTTGCGCAGGATTATTGATCAGATAAGCAGGGATAAAGGCATTGACCGACAGATGCTGATAGAAGGCTTGGAAGAGGCTGTTATGTCTGCCGCCAAAAAAAAATTCGGCATGCGGCGTGAAATGGAGGCCCAGTTTAATGAGGAATCAGGGGAAATGGAATTATTCCAGTTCCGCACGGTGGTTAATCAGGTTGAGGATGAACAGACTGAAATTTCTTTAAGTGAAGCTCAACAACTTGATCCTGAGGCGGAGCTGGCCGACGAGATCGGCAGTCAGATGACCAATGTCTCTGAGCTGGGCCGAATTGCCGCTCAATCCGCCAAACAGGTTATTATTCAAAAGATGAAAGATGCTGAGCGTGAGGTGGTCTACGAGATGTTTAAAGACCGCAAGGGCGAGATTGTCAATGGTATTGTGCAGCGTTTTGAACGAGGTAATATTATTGTTAATCTCGGCCGGACAGACGCTATTCTCCCGCGCAATGAGCAGATGCCGCGTCGTTCATACCGCCAGGGTGATAGAATCAGAGCGATTCTGCTGGATGTAAAGCAGACGGCCCGTGATGCTCAATTGATTTTGAGTCGCACCAATAAGGATTTTATTGTTAAGCTCTTTACCATTGAGGTTCCGGAAATGGCTGAGGGTACTGTTTCGATTATAGCGGTGGCCAGGGAACCGGGGAATCGTGCCAAGATCGCCGTGGTTTCCAGCGCTTCTGATGTCGATCCGGTGGGGGCCTGTGTGGGAATGAAAGGCTCACGAGTTCAGAATGTGGTGCAGGAATTACAGGGTGAACGTATTGATATTGTCCCCTGGAGCCCTGATCCGGCCAAATATGTCTCAAATGCCCTGGCTCCGGCCGAGGTCTCAATGGTAGTAGTTGATGAGGAGCGTAAGACCCTGATGGTGGTTGTGGTCAATGACCAGCTTTCTCTGGCCATCGGCCGCGGCGGTCAGAATGTTCGTCTGGCCTCGGAACTTCTGGGCTGGAGAATTGATGTTAAGAGTGAAGAAAAATATTCTCAGATTATGGAAGATGACTATCAATCGCTGACGGCCATTGCCGGTATTGATAAACGCCAGGCTGATCTTCTCTATGAGAATGGGATCAATTCCGTGGCTGAATTAAGTGCGGCTGAGTCAGAGGAAATTGCGACACTGCTCGAGATTACCGTGCCTGAGGCTGAGGCCCTGAAAGAGGTGGCTACGGCTTCTCTTGCCGCTGAGCAGGCCGGGCCTGAAGATGTTGTCTCGGGGCCTGAAAATCCAGGGTCTGAGGATGCCGCAGAGGTTGAGAAGTCCGAGATGAATGCTGTTGTGCCTGAGAATCCTGAGGTTGAAACGGCAGAGGCGGAAGATGCCGGGGCGGCTGTGCAGGAGAAGACTGTTGCAGAGGAAGAGGAATAGCCTTTTTGCGCAGGGAAAGTTTGTTTATCCTGCCATGAGCCTCGAGCATGTGCCGAGGAGGATGTGTGTGGTTTGCGGCAAACGGGCTGTCAAACTTGATTTATCTCGTTTTATCTGGCGGGAAGGACGATTGTGTGAAGACCAGGAGCAAAGAGAAAATGGCCGCGGGATATACGTGTGTAGAACATTGTCATGCGGGCGGCGTTTATGTGTAAGTCATAAAAAATTGGCCAGGGCGTTAAGATGCCCGGAAATTGCCGCAGCCCCCAAGCCCTTGCAAATAAACGGGGCTTTAAAATAAGGTAATTTACCGGGTTGGGTTTACAATATATAGGTGGGAGTTTAAGCGTAATGAAGGTCAGAGTTTATGAGTTGGCTAGAGAAGTTGGGATGGACAGCAAGTTGTTGGCGGTCAAGCTCAAGGATTTTGGGTATGATGTAACTACCCATAGTTCCAGTCTTGATGAAGCCACTGCCGCGGAAATCAGAAAACGTCTGTCGGCGACTCATACCGAGGTTCTGGAAAAGAGGATTCAGACCAAGGGGCATAAGGCCATTATCCGGCGGCGTACCAAAGCGGTTAAGCCCCCGGTACTTGATGAAATTGAGCTTCCTGAACCACCGTCTCCCGTTATTGAACCAGAGGCAGAGGCAGAGATCAGCAAGGTTGCACCTCTCAAGCCTGGGGCTGAAACAGATAAGGCCTCCCCGCAGTTGGAAGCGGCGGCTGGATTATCGGTTGAGCAAGTTGAGAAAGCAGAGGCGCCGGCCGCAAAATCAGATATAGTGCCTCCCAGCGTTACGATAGCTGAGAAGCCAGAGGCTGTAATGGTACCGAAACCTGTAGTTGCGCCAGGGCCTGAAGTGTCGGCGGTGGAATCAGCAGAGCAGGGTGAGACTGCGCCGCCGGCAGATATTAAGGCTGAGGAAGAGAAAACAGCTGAGTCCAAAGCGACGGAGATGACCCCGGTTCAGCATAAAGAAAAGCCGGAACCGGTAGCGGCCAGCCGCAAAGGTTTAGCCAGGGTTATTAAACGGGCGGCAATCAAACTGCCGGTTGAGGAAGAACGGCCGCGGCCGAAGAAAAACAAGCCCAAGGGCATTAAGACGACGGCCCGGCCTGCTTACAAGAGTGCTACCTCTGGAGCCGCACGGCCCTTTAATGGTGGCCCCCCTGGCAATGATCATAATTCAGCGCCTGGAAAGGGTAAAAGAGGTAAACGGTTTGTGAAATTTCATCATGAGCCGGGCGCCAAGGCCAAGCGGGGCCGCAAGCAGGGTTACGGTGTTGTGGATATGGAAGATGTTGCCATGGCCGGTGGACGATTGTCGTCGGCTTTGAAACTCGATCGTCAGCGCCGGGGCGGTAAAAAAATGGCGAGAGGCGGCGGCAGTGAGGCTGGAGAGGCCAAGGCCATTAAACGGCGTATCCAGATTTATGATACCATTTCTATTGGTGATCTTGCTCACCGCATGGGAATCAAGGTCAATGAGTTGATTGTTAAATTAATGGGGATGGGAGTTATGGCCACCGTTAATCAGATTATTGACCTCGATACCGCAGTTCTGGTGGCGGCTGAGTTTGGTTATGACGTGGAACAGGCCATGACCGAAGAGCTCAATATCCTCAATCTTGAGGATAACGAAGCCGGTGGCGAGATGCTGTCCCGGCCCCCGGTGGTCACAGTTATGGGACATGTCGATCACGGTAAGACCTCTATCCTGGATGCCATCCGTAATTCAGATGTAGCGGCTGGTGAGGCTGGCGGTATAACTCAGCACATTGGAGCCCATTATGTCCGTTCCTCTCAGGGGGAGGTGGTGTTTTTAGATACACCCGGTCATGCTGCATTCACCGAAATGCGTTCCCGGGGGGCGCAGGTTACCGATATCGTTGTCCTCGTAGTGGCTGCCGATGATGGAGTGATGGATCAAACCAAGGAGGCCATCAATCACGCCAAGGCCGCTAAAGTGCCCATTGTGGTGGCCGTCAACAAAATTGACAAGGACGATGCCGATCCCATGCGGGTCAAGAGAGAACTGGCTGAATATGATCTGGTTCCGGAAGACTGGGGAGGGAACACTATTTTCTGTGAAGTCTCGGCTAAACAAAATATTGGTATAAATGAGCTCTTAGAGCAGATTCTGCTCCAGTCCGAGATTTTGGAACTAAAGGCTGATCCGAAACGCCGGGCTCGCGGCCGGGTGGTTGAGGCCAAGCTTCACAAGGGGCTGGGGGCTGTAGCCACCATTCTTATCCAGCAGGGAACCCTGCGGGATGGAGATGCCTTCGTGGTAGGCGAATTTTATGGCAAAGTCCGTTCCATGTTTAATGATAAGGGTGAGACTGTGCCGGAGAGCGGCCCCTCCATGCCGGTTGAGGTACATGGTTTAAGCGGTGTGCCCAGTGCCGGTGATGAGTTTATCGTCATGCCGGATGAAAAGACCGCCAAGAACATCAGTAGCCAGCGTCATACCAAGAGCCGGGAAAAATATCTGGCTCAGGGCAGTAAAATCTCTCTCGAAAACCTCTTTGAAAAGCTTCAGGAAGGTGCCATGAAAGAGTTCTGTGTTCTGCTGCGGGCCGACGTTCAGGGCACCTTGGAGGCCTTTGCCAAGACCTTGAAGAAATTGAGTACCAAGGAGATCAAACTCAGTATCATTCATGAAGGCACCGGGACAATTACGGAATCTGATGTCCTGCTGGCTTCGGCCTCTGATGCCATTATCCTGGGTTTCAATGTCCGGCCCAATGCCAAGGTGCAGGATATGGCCAAGAAAGAAAATGTCGACATTCGTTTTTACGATGTCATTTATCACGCGGTGGATGATATAACCAAGGCCATGACCGGCATGTTGGATCCCACCTTCGAAGAGAGGGTGATCGGTACGCTTGAGGTTCGCCAGATATTTAGTGTCCCCAAAATCGGGGTTATCGCTGGCTCTTATGTCACTGATGGTAAGATTACCCGTAGTGCCAAGGTTCGTCTGCTGCGTGATGGTGTAGTGGTCTATACCGGCAATATATCTTCTCTCAGGCGTTTTAAAGATGATGCCAGGGAGGTTACAAACGGCTATGAATGCGGGGTCGGTATCGAGAACTATAATGATATTAAAGTTGGCGACACCATGGAAGCCTTTGTCATGGATGAAGTTGAAGCCATCCTTTAAACATTAGATTTATAATGGGTAAAAAAGATAAAAAGGTAAGTGCTTATGCCATTGCCGACTTGGGGCAGAGGGTTAACCGGCGGCCTGGACGGGTAGCGGAGGTTATTCGGAACGAGTTGTCCATGCTTTTGCTGCGTGAGACGCGTGATCCCCGTCTGCGGTTAGTAACCCTGAGCCGGGTTGAAGTCAGCCCTGACCTGCGGGCGGCGGTGATTTATTTTAATTGTCAGAAAAACGAAGTTAAGGATGTCTTGTCCGGCTTGACGAGTGCCCGCGGTTTTATGCGTAGCACGCTGGCCCAACGTATTAGTCTGCGTTATATGCCCAAACTGGTTTTTAAGCATGATCTCGCGGCCATGTATCAGGCCGAGATGGATCAGGTTTTCAGGGAGATTGCCAATGACCACCCGCAAGATGAATGAGATTGCCAGGGTTATAGAGGAGTCCGGTTCCATTCTGCTGGTTACCCATACCTTTCCCGACGGTGATGCCCTTGGTTCACAGCTTGGGCTGGGCCATATTCTGCAAGATATGGGGAAGAAGGTAGTTCTCTATAGCGAGGGGCAGATTTCATACCTCTATAATTTTTTGCCCCGCTGTACCGAGTTGTTTGATACCCCGCCCGGTGACAGCGAGATAGACTGCGCCATTGCTCTTGACTGCGGTGATCGTTTTCGTCTGGGACGTGAGGTGGATAACCTTCTTAAAATTAAGCCTTTTATGGTCATCGATCATCATGCCAGCCATAAAAACTTCGGTGATCTGCGTTGGGTGGAATCCGGCCGTTCATCAACGGGCGAGATGGTATATGAGCTGGCCCGAAAATTAGGGGCCGAAATTGCTTATGAGGCGGCTTATTGTCTCTATACTGCCATTGTGGCAGATACCGGATCATTCAAATACGCCTCTACCACGGCAGAGACCTTTCGGATAGCGGGTGAACTGGTCAATATAGGGGTTAAACCGGAAGAGGTGGCCGGTAAACTTTTTGATAACTATACAGAAAGTCGTCTGCAATTATTACAGGCCGTGCTTTCCACCCTCGAATTATACAGTATAGGCCGCCTGGCTATTATCAGCGCTACCAAAAAAATGTTTGAAATAACCGGCGCTGAATTGGCCGATACGGAGAGTTTTATTAATTATCCCCGTTCCCTGGCTTCAGTACAGGCGGTGGCTCTAATCAAGGAAACCGAGGACGGTATCAGCGTCAGTATGCGTTCCAAGGGCGATTGCGATGTGGCAGAGGTGGCTCGCAAGTTTAATGGCGGAGGTCATCGCAACGCGGCCGGCTGTAAGTTTAAGAACGGCGAGACCTTAAAAGAGGTGCGGGATCGCATCTTTAACGAATTATTGCCCCTGGTGGAGGGTTATTGAGGTTTTATGCCGGTTACGTGCTCTGAGGAGCGGCCGCCTGGTGTTTTTTTGATTGATAAGCCCTGCGGCCCGACTTCTTTTAAGATTGTCCATTATGTTCGCAAGGCCCTGGGAATAAAAAAGGTTGGTCATAGCGGTACTCTGGATCCCTTTGCCTCCGGGCTGCTTATTGTCTGTGCCGGAAGGCCTGCCACCAGAATCATATCGCAATTGATGGACGGTGATAAGGAGTATCTGGCCCTTTTGCGTCTTGGGGTAAGCACCGACACGCAGGACTTTACCGGACAGGTTGTCGCTCAATGCCCGGTGCCTGAATTTGAGCGCTCGGTATTAGACCAATGTTTAAGCCGCTTTATCGGTCGGCATCATCAGATGCCGCCAGCTTATTCGGCCCTGAAGCATAAAGGTAGGCCGCTCTATTATTACGCGCGCAAGGGGATAAAAGTTGAGAAGCCGCCCCGGTTAGTGACGATAGACGAGCTGGAGATCCTTGAATCGGTTCCTCCTCGTCTGCGGGTTGATACCGGTCCGAACACCGGGCCTGAGATGTGTATCAGAGTGCGCTGCGGTAAAGGGGTGTATATCCGTACCCTGGCGGCTGATATTGGCGAGGCTCTGGGCTGTGGAGCGCATTTGCTGGCCTTAAGGAGGACGGTGAACGGGCCTTTCAGCGTCAATGATGCCTTGGATGGTGCAAGGCTTGTTAATGTCGATGAGGCTTTGACAATGTTGCAGGGGGGAATAAAAAGTGTAGAAGAGGTGCTGGCGAGATTTGACCGTGAATTTGGAACTTCGCTTTCATTTTAAAAAAACATATATTATGCGGTTACTGCGCAAACAATAAAATAATTAAAGACAAAAAATATGGAGGTCTAACGTGACACTACAATTAGAACAAAAAAAAGAAATAATTGCCAAATTTGGTAGTAACGAAAATGATACCGGTTCGCCGGAGGTACAGATTGCCCTTTTAAGCGGCCGGATCACTTATCTCACCGAGCATTTTAAGATCCATAAAAAAGATCATCATTCCCGTCGTGGCCTGCTGAAATTAGTCGGCCAGCGCCGCCGGATTTTAAATTATCTGAAGGGTAAAAATGTTGAGCGCTATCGAACCGTTATTAAAGAGCTGGGGATCAGGAAGTAAGTCTCAGCTTTAAGGTCATTAGACTATTATGGGCAGGTTGCGGGCCGGGGAGTCAAACTCCAGTCTGCACCTGCCTTTAGCAATTTTGGCAGTTTGATAAATTAGAATATGGTGTAACTTCAGCTGAACAGTTCATATGAAAGTCACCTGTAAGGGTATTGGCCCTGGCAGGATTTTCATGTGTTGTGCTCGGGCAACCGGGCATGGATGTTACCCTGAAATAAAAATATGAGAATCCTGCGGTATTATCTGCCTATTGGTGGTGTCGGCTTACGGATAACAAGGAGAAGCAATGTATAAAAAAGTAGAGATGGAACTGAATGGCCGCCCCCTGACCATTGAATCCGGCAAAATTGCTAAACAGGCCAACGGCTCTGTCGTGGTTACCTATGGCGGTACCGTGGTTCTGGTTACGGCTACCGCGGCGAGAGAACCTCGGGAATCGGCGGACTTTTTCCCGCTCACCGTTGAGTATCAGGAAAAATATTATGCTGTCGGGCGTATCCCCGGCAATTTTTTTCGGCGTGAAATCGGCCGCCCCAGCGAGAAAGAGACCCTGACCTGTCGTTTTATAGACCGGCCGCTGCGTCCTTTGTTCGCCAAGGGCTATATGAATGAGACCCAGGTTATCGCCACTGTAATGTCCATGGACAAAGAAAATGAATCTGATGTCCTGGCCATTGTCGGGGCCTCTGCCGCCCTCCAGGTCTCTAATATCCCCTTTCTCGGCCCCATTGCCGGGGTCAGGGTCGGACGGGTGGATGGTGAGTTGATTTTGAATCCCACTGCTTCTCAATTGGCAGACTCCAACCTGAACATCATCGTCGCCGGCAGTAAAAAAGCGGTGGTAATGGTGGAGGGCGAAACGGATTATCTTTCTGAACAGGAGGTTCTCGACGCCATCTATTTTGGTCATGAGGGCTTGCAGCCTCTGTTGACCATGCAGGATGAACTCCAGGCTGCCCTTGGTAAGGAAAAGATGAAGGTTGAGGCCCCGGTGGTTAATACTGCCCTGCAGGAGCGTATTGAGGCCATGGCCCATGAGGAAATGCGGCAGGTTACTACCTGCGCCGACAAGATGGAACGTAATGATCTTTATTACGCTCTTCAGACGCGGGTTCTTAATGAGCTGGCCGCTGATGAGGATGTTT
>JAJSAA010000071.1 GCA_024274995.1 Deltaproteobacteria bacterium | reverse complement strand
TACCATTGTCGTAGTAGTTAATCACCAAAGCATTTGGGATAAAACTAACAAAACTCCGTGCTTCTGGTGTATTGTCAGTTGCGAATACCTCTGCTTTTTGACTATGGTTGGCTAATGAATATATGCCAAATGAATAACTTCCTGGAGTTTCCCGGTAGAATGTCATGCCAGAAACACTTGAGGCAGTAGTAAGATGGAAACCGTCTAAACTGGTATTCAGATAATCAGTGACATCAATATTCCAGTTGTGCGTTGTGTTAAAAAATGTGTCAAGAGCTCCACCTGTAGCTGGCAACGCCATGGCACTGCCAACCACAAACAACGACCCCACAGCAGTAAGTGCCAAACTCTTTAATAATGTCTTTTTCATGCTTTTCTCCTTTCTTTGTTTTTTTTATTTCCTTTTTAAAAGGATGATTATCAATTTATGTTAAATAATTTATAAGCATGATGCGTGCCAATCGCTGTATATACTTGTGCCGCTATGAACAGCTATTGGTAACATCTGGAAATTTATAAATAAAAAATATAAAAATCTCAAGCGGAGGATAATATTACCGGTGCTGGTATTCTCCATTGTGCTTGATCTCACCCAAAATTCCGCTAATTATTCTTAATTCCCGGAATTTTGTCCGTGTTTCCGGAAGTGTTTTGTTTTATCCTTTAATTACCGATGGTTATATGCGTTCCCACGCGGGAGCGTGGGAACGAAGGGGGAAACCAGCTTACTTCATTTTGCTATGACTGAATAGGTGTGGTTGATTAGGCGCTTTCTCGTTCCCACGCTCCCGCGTGGGAACGCATACCTGCCTACCTTAAATTAAAATACTATTTTATCTGATCGCACACATAAAGACCGAATTTGATGGCAGTCCGTGCATCTAATGATAATCTATGCATTCCCACGCGGGAGCGTGGGAACGAGGCAGGGTCGTTCGACTGGAGACGATAATCGAAATCGCCAAGACGCAGCAACAGTAAGCGCTCATGCCAAAATGTAACTGTTTAGCTGCACTCCATATTCGCCCATTTATGGCTTCTTGAGTAGCACAAGTACGCTGCGAAACCATAAATGAACGAGGTAAGCGTAGACTCCGATCTGAAGCACATCTAAGCAGTTACAGCTCGGCGTTTAGGGCAATTTACAGTCACACCTAAATAGTTACGCCAAAATTTACATAGATTGACAATTGGCGGCGGCTTGTGGAGAATGAGGTAAAATCTCTAATCAGTGGAATAGATAGTATTGTAGCGCATGGGAAAGGCCTCGGGTTGAGAGGGCAGAGGCAGGAGCAGTTGGTCGTGAACGCTGAGCCATTGATAATCTGGGCGCAGACGACGCATTTTGCCATCCTCCGGCGGTTTGGAATAGATTGAGTTGCGATAGATTACATGCAGAATCCCCACCCCGCAGTCATCACCCATATCCACCATATAACGCTCAACAAAATTATCGAAGCGCATGCGATGCTGCCTGGCCAGACGGGCGATATCGGTAACAGGTACTTTAATAAGCACGTATTTGCTTACCCCGCGCTCACTGATCCTGGTCAGGGTTCGGGCCTCGGCGCTGGAGACATAAATAGTGGAGATGAAGGGCATGCGTTTAAGAAATTGGGCGGCCACCACGGCGGCGGTGCGGCGGCCGCCGACGGAGTGATGAAAGCCATAATTCTCAAATAATTTATGATGGAGATTGGCGGCGTACTTTTCCCCCCGTTCGTATAATTCTTTACTTATATAACGCAGATTCTGGCCCATATCCTCGGTGGCATCGTCAATGGGCCAGTCTACCCGGACATGAAAATGGGTCATCATATAACGATTCTGCGATTTGATGGTGGGGTCGTTCTGGATAAGCAGGGCGTAGTCAACGGGCTGCATGTCCTTGATGAAACAATTAAAGGACGGATTGTTGAAATAACGCAGATTAGAGCTGTATTTTTTGTGAATGGTAATATAGGGCAGTTTCTCGATGGAATCCTTGGTTACCTTGTTATTATCAAAAAAACGAATATATTTTTTATGATTATTGGGGATAGTGCCCTCGCAGAAGATAATCAAGAAATGATTATGATAGATAAACTCCTGCTCCGCGACCCTGGCCCTGGGTTTTAGCTCCCGTTTCTGAACAAATGGATAAGGTTCTTCGGCCTGGATGAAATTACGATATGAGTCGATTAAAGCCAATTGTACCAGATCGCCGTCCAACTGATCCCGCAGCACCTCATACAGCGAGCGCCGTAATTTCATTTTGGAACTTAGGTGGTATCTGTAAGGCCAATTCATCATCGGCATAAAGCCTCTTTATGGTTTGCAGATTCGGCAGGGCTTAAAACCGGCAGCCACCGCCTCGGAATGGCGTTTGAACAACGAGGTACAGGTTATGGCGTTGAAGCTTGGGCAGTCAGGCTTATGAAAAACCCGGCTCTTGGTGTTGCCGTAGAGGGCCGTTGCCCCACAGCCTTCCGCCCCCTGGTCGCTGCCATCTGTTTCACTGAAATAAAATATTCTCTCCTCCGGCCATTGTTGAATATCCTTTAAGGTCTGTTTGGCGAGATTTGTGAGGTCATATTTTTTTAATTTCTGTAATTCCGGCAGGTGGAATACCGGCTCCTCTCCAACCCTCTGTAGTTCCGGTGAACTGTAATCAGGGTCAAAAATAGCGCGCAGATAGTTTTTCAGGTCGTCTCTTGAGAAGCCTAACAGAATTTTGCGGGCCGTCTCAAACTCTATTGCCTGTAATTCGCCGTCACAACGGCAGAGAGCTCCACCCCGGCTGTCGTAATTAAGACAGACAAACTCAATTCGGCAGGCATGACTTACATACTCATCCAAAAGAAGATTCTGCCGCTCAAGATTTTTCTTAAATTGTAAATTCATCGCCTTCTCCTTTGATGATATTTAAGGTCTTAATTTCATTAGACAACGACAAAAGAAGCATGTCAACCGCAAAAGTTGGGAGGGGGGTATTTTTTAGAGCCAAAAGAAAAGCCTTCCGTTTAACGTGAAGGAGGAGGACACGTTAAACGGGAGGCCGGGGATTGCAGGAAAATGGAATTTATATTTATTTCTGCAGGAGATTAATAACGTTTTTCTGGCTGGCATTGGTTTGTACTGCCGCGAAGATACGGGCCTTACGCAGGTTGTTCATCTGGCTTAAATTCATAGTTTCAGAGGCAAAATCCAGATCGCGAACAGTGGATTCAGAGGCCAGGGTGTTAACCTCGGTGGCGGCCAGATTTTTTACCGTAGCCGTCAACTGGTTTTGGAGCGCCCCGAGATTGGCC
Source organism: Deltaproteobacteria bacterium (assembly GCA_024274995.1). Taxonomy (GTDB): domain Bacteria; phylum Desulfobacterota; class Desulfobulbia; order Desulfobulbales; family VMSU01; genus JAADIV01. The sequence continues at coordinate 837 of JAJSAA010000071.1, read as the reverse complement.
CTAGAGGCGTTCACCTGGCGCTGGGCCTCATCGGTAATACCTATGGCCGCTTGAGCACCGCTGGCGGTTGTAACATTAATGTCAGTAAGACGGCCGGTTTCCGGGCTGCCTAATTTATCGGGGGCGGCTGAGGCGATATTTATATTGAGACTGTCAGCGGGATTATTCCCGACCTGAAAATTTTTGTTAAAATTACCAGTCAGGAGCTGCTGGCCGTTATAAGAGGTATGGCTTAACGTCTTTAACTGGGCCAGGGATTTACCGATATCGGCCTGCAGGGCCTGACGACTGCCCGCTGACTGGCTGGCATTGGCCGCCGCCAGCGCCTTTACCCGGATATTGGCAATAAGATCGGCGGACTGCCCTAAAGCCCCGTCGGCCACCTGGATGATGGCGGCGGCATCGTTGGCGTTACGCATCGCCTGGCCCAGACCGCGGGCCTCGCTATGCAGATTGTCGGCAATGGTCAGTCCGGCGGCATCATCCGCCGCCTTGGTAATCCGCCGGCCAGCCGCCAGTTTGGCGAGAGACAAAGATATATCCGTCTGGCTGCCACGCAGCTGATTGGCGGTGTATAAACCTGAATTATTGATTGATAAAGACATCACCGTCCTCCTCAGTAACAGCCAAGGCCAATACCCTTCAATACCCTTGACAGGTGGTTTTCATATAAAATTTAAGGAATGAGATAATTTTATTCTAAGCATAAAATCATAAAAAGGAAAGAGTTCGAATTAAACAGCGGGAAAAATAAAACCAGTCCCCCTGGTGGTGTGAGCCTGTTGATATCAACGCCGGTTCTTACAGGCAAATATGAGTGAACTGTAAGCAAATGAT
>JAJSAA010000070.1 GCA_024274995.1 Deltaproteobacteria bacterium | reverse complement strand
GCCTTGTTTTAGACGTTGGGCAAGAATCTGCAGGACTTAATGAGAGGGGGGCGGCAAATCCTGCCTATCAGCGCTCAGGCTGATATTTTTCGTTGGCCCGATAGATAAAGGCCAGAATTTCAGCGACCAGGATATAGGTCTCCGGCGGGATCTCCTCATTTATCTTGAGGCGGGATAATATCTCCAGCAGATCGGCATCGGCGTGAACAGGGATATCATGTTCACGCGCCAGAGCAATAATGCGCTCGGCAATCAGGCCTTCACCCTTACCGATAACGACCGGAGCCCGATTACTCTCCTTATCGTAACGCAGGGCTACAGCCTTGTTTTTAACATTTTTTGATTTTTCCGGTTTTTTTGCTTCAGCCATGTCAGTTTTTTATGAAATTTGAGCCTAAACTACAAGCGGCGGTTTTCCTGCGGCGCTACAAACGCTTCCTGGTAGACGTCAGGATGCCGGATAATAAGGAAATTACCGTCTACTGCCCCAACACCGGCCGGATGACCAACTGCCTGCGGCCGGGATGCGAGGTTCTGCTCTCCCATTCCAGTAATACCAGCCGCAAATATCCCTGCACCCTGGAGCTGACCCGGCCGGGCTCCTGCTGGATAGGGGTCAATACCGGACGCACCAATGCCCTGGTGGCCGAGGCCCTGCGGGCTGGAATCATCCAGGAGTTCCACCACCTTAAAACAATAAGGCCGGAAATTAAGGTTTCTAACTCCAGCCGCCTTGATTTTCTTTTGGAAAATGACCATGATATGATATACCTTGAGGTAAAGAGTTGCACCCTGGCGGCAGACGGGGCGGCGATGTTCCCGGATGCGGTGACCCAGCGCGGGGCCAGGCATATGCGAGAACTGGCCAGCTTACGAAGCCAGGGATTCAAGGCGGCGGTTTTGTTTTGTGTCCAACGGGCCGATGCCGATTATTTCAGGCCGGCCGAAGAAATTGACCCCCAATATTGCGCGGCATTGCGCCAGGCCCAGCAGCTTGGCGTGATGTTGCTCGCTTATCAAGCGGCGGTCAAGCCGTCCGGGATAAAAATTATCAACAAAATTCCCATAAGGTTTTAGATGACCACCAACAACCACACCAGAAATCATACCCCTGTAAAAGCCGCGCTCCCCCATAATCCAAAAAGTCAGAAAAGTCAAAAAAAAGCCGTGATCCTCCTGAGCGGCGGCCTTGACTCCACCACCGTTCTCGCCATTGCCCAGGCGGCAGGCTATCTTTGTTACTGTTTAAGCTTTTCATACGGTCAGCGCCAGATTGTTGAGCTCCAACGGGCCAGAGAGACCGCCGCCCGCTTCCAGGCCCAGGATCATCTCGTGCTGGAGTTAGGCTTAGACCAGATTGGCGGTTCAGCCTTGACCAGCGCCCTTGCCGTCCCCAAACACAATGACCCGGCCGCCATTGGCCGTGACACCCATGACATTCCCGTCACCTATGTTCCAGGCCGTAACACCATTTTCCTCTCCTACGCCATGGCCTGGGCCGAGGTTCTTGGAGCAGCTGATATATTCATCGGGGTTAACGCCATGGACTACAGCGGTTACCCGGACTGCCGCCCCGAATACCTCGAGGCCTTCAGCCGGCTGGCCCGTCTCGCCACCAGAGCCGGAGCCGCCCAGGGCCGTGAACTGACGATTAACGCCCCATTATTAGAACTCAGCAAAAAGGAGATAATCCTCCGCGGCCTGGAGCTTGGAGTTGACTACAGCCGCACCCACAGCTGCTACGACCCAGATGATGACGGC
>JAJSAA010000069.1 GCA_024274995.1 Deltaproteobacteria bacterium | reverse complement strand
TCGAGCCACCCGGCAGGGATGACTGACATATATCTCACCGGACTTACGCATCTGACCCTGGTGGGCATCCACCGCAAAGCTCAGGGCCTTCCAGAAGGACTTGGCCGGGCCGTCCTGGCCGCCGAGATAGCCCTCCATCACCTTGATATACTCAGCAATGTCAAATTTAGCCTCCCTGCTCATCTTCATATATCGTGCCCCGCCGACTCCCGTATCCGCTCAATTACCGAGGTGGTTGAACACCCCGCCACAAGGGGGATATTTACCACCTCTCCACCCCAGGCAATGACCTCTTTGCCCCCGACAATATCGGCAAGAGGCCAGTCAGCGCCCTTGACCAGAATCTGGGGCCGCAATAATTTTATCAGGGACAGAGGGGTCTCCTCGTTAAATATAGTCACATAATCCACACAACCCAGGGCGGCCAGCACCCGGGCCCGGCTGTTCTCGTCATTTATCGGGCGCTCCGGGCCTTTAATAGCCCGCACCGAGGCATCGCTGTTCAACCCCACCACAAGACAATCACCCTGGCGGCGGGCCTCTTCAAGATAGGTTACATGACCGGGATGAATGATGTCAAAGCAGCCATTGGTGAAGACCAAACGACGCCCGGCCGCCCGCAGGCCTTTAAATTTATCGGTTAAATCAGGAGCTGAATAAATTTTATTCTGATCACAGAAACGGTAAGGCGAGGGAGCCGCCGTGTTAAAATCAGCCCGCAGTCTCTGCAACAGCCCGGCATCTAAATCAATGGCTGCGGCCTCTTCTCCGGCCCCGGCCTCAATGAGTACCGTGCCGTCGGGAGTGATAACCATGGAATGGCCGCCGAACCCGGTACCCCCCTGATGACCGCAACGATTACCCGCCACCACAAAGACCTGATTTTCTATGGCCCTGGCCCGCAGCAGGGCGCGCCAATGCTCAAGGCGGCAGGCGGGCCATTGAGCGGCAACTACCAGCAGGCCTGCCCCCAGCCTGACCTGGGCTGCGGCGAGTTCCGGAAAGCGCAAATCAAAGCAGATCAAAGCCGCCAGCAGCCCCTGAGGGGTATTAACCGGAAGAGGATTGTGCCCCGGCTGAAAATAACTATCCTCGGCCGTAGGTTCGAAGAGCTGCTGCTTGCGGTATTGACCGCAGACTCCGACTGCGCCGCAGACGAACAACGTATTATAAAGCCCCTCTCCCGCCTCCATAAACGATCCAGCCAGCAAAATATCATGGTCGGCCGCGAGATGACGCATTTCTTTGAGAAGCTCTGGAGTCAATGCCGCCATTTCATCAACTCTGTCATAGGCAAAGCCAGTGGCCCACAACTCCGGCAAAACAACAATCGTACCGGCATGAGGCCGCAGACGGGCAAGCAGCCGCCGAACCGTTTGGATATTCGCCTCCCAGCCGCCTAACTTAACATCAAATTGCAGAAAGGCAGCCGCAGCCGGAATTTTAATTAGTTCTTGGGTAAATGTCATTTTTTGTTTAAATTGATGCAACTATTCAGCCTGGGCTGTAGATTGCCCTGAACTCGTAACCGCAATGGTTCAGGTAAGCGCAGATTCCGAGACAGGATGCAATTGAACAGTTATCTTATTTTTTACTCCAACAATGGTAAAAAGACAAAATTTTTTATCCTAAAATCGCCAGCGGGCGATCTGATCATGATTACAAGGCCGGCACCGGCCCTTTCTGGAGACTTAAATGGAAGAAAGTACCATACATTTCCTGCCCGAAGATATCAAGATAAAGGCGGCAAAAGGGGATAACCTCTTAGACACAGCGGCCAGAGCCGGAATCTATATTAACGCCTTCTGCGGCGGGAACGGAGTCTGCGGCAAATGCAAGGTAAAAATTATCGAGGGCAGCGCTCCCACCGTCCAGGCCAGCCCCCTCAGTGCGGCGGAAAAGGCCTCCGGCCTGCAGCTGGCCTGTAACTCCACCATTGAAGGCGACCTCACGGTAATAATTCCCGCCAAAATGAAGGGCGACGGCACAGGCATTAAACGGCGGCCCAAGACTACCCGGGCCATTTCAGCCCACAATCTTGACTCCCTGGTGGGGCAATGGGATATCGACCCGCCGGTGGAAAAACGCTTTCTGCGTCTTGATCCCCCCACTACCGAAGATAATGTCCCGGATCTCCAGCGCCTTATGCGAGCCATCAAAAAAGGCTGCTACGACTGCGAGGAACCCACCTACGATCATCCGGCCCTGCTCCAGGAACTGCCCTTCATCCTCCGCCAGGCCAATTGGGAGGTTACGGTTATCATGCTGCGCGGTAAACGAGCCGAAGAGCCCGACCGTATAATTGCCGTGGAACCAGGCGACACCACCGGCCAGTTTTACGGCATCGCCTTAGACATCGGCACCACCACTCTGGGCGCTATCCTCTTAGATCTCAACAATGGAGAAATTCTGGCCGAATCCTCGTGCTATAACGGCCAGATCAGCCATGGCGAGGATGTTATCTCCAGAATTATATACGCCCAGCGGCCCGGCGGCATGCAAACCCTGCAGGCCAAGGTAGTGGAATCCATCAACAAGATAATCGCCACCGTATGCGCCGAAAAAGACATTGCGGCCCGTGACATCACCTATATTATGGCGGCAGGCAACACCGTCATGTCCCACCTTCTCCTGGGCCTGAACCCCAAATTTATCCGGGAAGCCCCCTATGTCCCCACCTGTAATCAGATGCCCCTGACCAGAGCCAACGCCCTGGGTATTGATGCCCATCCATCGGTGCGTCTGTTTCTCTATCCTTCCGTAGCGAGCTATGTGGGCGGCGATATAACCTCCGGAGTTCACGCCTGCCAGATGCACAAGAGCGAGGCCCTCACCCTCTTTATCGACATCGGCACCAACGGCGAGATTGTCGTGGGAAACAGCGACTGGATGATCTGCGCCGCCTGTTCAGCGGGGCCGGCCTTTGAAGGCGGCGGCATAAGACACGGAATGCGGGCCTCGGCCGGGGCCATCGAGAACTTCCATATCGACCCCGACAGCCTGGATCCCATGATTATCACTATTGAGCACAGCAAGCCCCGCGGTATCTGCGGCTCAGGACTGATAAGTATTGTGGCCGAACTGCTTTCCGCCGGGGTCATTGACCAGCAGGGGAAGTTCAACCGCCACCTCAACCACCCCCGTATTCGTGAGGGGATAGACAATTACGAGTATGTCCTGGCCTGGGCCAGAGATACCCTCACCGGCGAAGATCTGGTCATTACCGAGGTGGATATTGACAATCTCATCCGCGCCAAAGGGGCTATGTTCGCGGGTTACGTCAGCCTGCTTGAATCGGTGGGCATGGGCTTTGACGATCTTGAGCGAATCATCCTGGCCGGTAACTTCGGGGCCTATATAGACCTGGAGCGGGCCATCACCATCGGCCTCCTGCCCGACATCAAACGGGAACGTTTTTATTATCTTGGCAATGCCTCCCTAATGGGGGCCAGAATCAGCCTCACCGACCATAAACGTTTCCGGGAAAGGGGCATAGTCAGCAGCATAATGACCAACATGGAATTGAGCGAAAATCCCCAGTTCATGAACCATTACATGGCGTCTCTCTTTCTGCCCCATACCAATATGGATTTCTTCCCCTCGGTGGCAGAAGATAGAAAGCAAAGAGCAGCGGACAGAGAGCGGAAGGAAGAAGGCTGATGACGATCTAATTATGCCCGCCATAACCCCGGACATCTCGGTCTGCGCCACCTTCAGCCGCCGCCCCCTGGCAGCGGCTCCCATGCTACGTTCAATAGAGGAGGATGCCGATCCGGTGGCCGTGGAAATTTTTCTGGCCAATCTCGGCCCGGAGAACGACGATGAATTACTTTTTGATTTTCCCCGTTTAAAGATCTTTTCGTTGCCCGGCTGCCGGGAGACCGAAGCCCATAAACAGATAATTGAACTGGCAGCGGGACGTTATATCCTGATTATAGCCGCCGACGCGCTTATCCAGCCCGGCTGCCTGCTGCCTCTGGTAAATTTCATGGACGACAATCCAGACGTGGGACTGGCTTCACCACGGGTCTTAAATGCCTATGGCAAGCCAGAGGCAGTTGCCCGCCTCTGCCCCCATGGACTTTCCCACTTGGGATTATACCTGGGTCTGCCCCTCTCCCGGCGGCTTCCTGCCCTCACCCCTGACCGTACCATCGAGGTGGATTGGCTGTGGAGCGGAGCGCTCATCATCCGACCGCAGTTAATCGAGGATATCGGCCTGCCACGCCGCCGGATCTCTCCATTATCACTCATGTTTTACGCCCGCCGGGCTCAAAAGGCGGGCTGGCATATCTTTTATATCCCTGAGGCTGCGGTGATCCACCCCAATCCCCTCTATTACGCCCGTTAATATTGATGGCGGCGTAAAAAAACAGAGAAATGAAGCAGAGATTTTCATTTAATGACGATAAGGCGTAACTATATTTTAACACTTGCCACTTTATGATCCCCCCATCCTGTCCTTCCCCCACAAAGGGGGAAGGGACGTAGAGGGTCGTGTCTTGTTATAATAACTTTCACTTGTGTTAGCTGAGAAACATATCTGAATGACGGGCGTAGGGGATATTTATGATTTCAGTACGTTACTACTTATTCATTACCATCCGACAGGCACTCAGGTAGCAATATTTGGATTGCAGGTCTCCCGCATTAGAGAGAGATGGACTTTTGTCGAGTTCATTGATTATTAACGATTCCCCCTACTCATTGAAGCACCGCCTGTTTTAAAAAAATGGCTGGGAGCTGAAAAACTTTGACAATTGGGCTAAATAACGATAAATATATTAATTTATGTTTTTACAGCTTCATAAACCACCCCGAAATTCGGGTTTAATAAGTTTCAAACCATTAACGTGCAAACGAGGAGGATTAAATGACTCAGATCAAACCCATTGCTGAAAGCATCAATATCATG
>JAJSAA010000068.1 GCA_024274995.1 Deltaproteobacteria bacterium | reverse complement strand
CAGGCCGACAACTGCCCTAATTCCCGGCCGGCATTCATCAGGGTTGGAGAATTGGGCAGAAAATCAAATGCGGTCATCATCTCATAGAACTCAAGGGCCAGATCGGCAACAGGAGAACCATCCTTGTAATTCACCTCCCCGGCAGCCACGGTTCTCGCCACCCGCCAAAGCATATCCTGAGGAGTTTCAGTTACCTCACTATGATTATCCTTAACCAGATAACGTTTATTGAGTACGGTCAAGGCGTTAGGGGTAAAGGCTGGTTTCCTGACTCCAGCCGGTAAGGATATCTGATTAATATTCATTTTTTTGGCCATAGATTTCTCCTGATTAGTGATGTTTGTCCAACAACTTTACTCTTCTCAAATACGGGGCAGAAACACGGGACGAGACTTAGAAAGAGCATTTAAGATATTTTTGACATTTGGGCCGCCCAGAGCGAGATACGCACTATGTTGTATAGTGAAGAACAAAATCGCACAATATATTGTAAATGTAAAGACAAAAATCACTTGGGGAGAGAGAAAAAATGGCCAAAAATCGTGCCAAAAAAAATCCCGAGATAAGAAAAATAACGAGGGGAAAATAGGGGAGGGGGGAAAACATATAAGGCCTTTAGCGGGCCGAGAGAATTAAATTCAGGATTCCTGCCTTTTAAAAAGCAGGGATCCTGAATGGGGGACAATACAAAAAGGTGACAAATTAGAAAACTTTCTTGTATTGCACCCTCCATAATAAAAAAATTATTTAACAGCCTTCCACCGCCCGTCTTTTGACCACGGGACGAATCTTTATTTTATCACCAGGCTTGAGTTGATCCGCCTTATCGCCGCAATTAATGGTAACCATCCCGTTCTTAACCGTTTCAACGGTGCATTTCAGGGTCTTGGCGACAGCGACTCCAGCGGTCAAGGCCGCGGCCAGGAAAATTGCCGTCACAATAACGCTTGTCCGTTTCTTAAGTTCTCTCATGATACCCTCCTTTTATTTTTCCGGCCCTATTTACGGCCATGACAACCATTGCAATTAGTGGGGCCGCTGGCAATACCCGCCTTTTTAACCTTTTTGTGGCACTGACGGCAGATATTATGGAAATATTTCATTAATTTCTTCGGGCCGCCGACCTTGTCCAGGGCCGCGCCCAGAGTGGCAGCGGGATCAGCCGATAGAAGCGCCTCAGCACTTTTGGCCCCCGGATGACAGGCACTGCAGGTAAAGGCATCGGTATAGGGATAAGTGGAATATTTTTCTTTACCCTTGAGATAGACCTTGGCATGCTGAGCATGGCTGAAAGAATTGACGTGTTTTCTGTCCCTCGGCAGCCCCTTGATTGAGGCCATATTAGCCTGAGTATTAATGTTTATAATCCGGGGTATCTCTTTGGCCTGAGCCGACACCACCGGCACCGCCGCCAGCAGCGCAAAACCGCCGATTATCGCCAAAAATCTTCTATTCACAATTTTATCCATTCCTGCCTCCTTTAAGCTGAATTGACTATTTCGGGAATCCCGCTAACATTGCGGGCAATGCTCCCGGCCTTTGTCAATACTCTACGGAGGTTTGGCGATTTTAAATAGAGGACATCGCCCCAAAGCGGGCGGCACGGGGGGAGACAAGGATAGATGTCTACACGATAACTACTTGATTAGATAAGCAAAAAGACAATCAGCCACCTCGGGCTTCTACCAGACCGCCCGGATGCCAAGCCCCTTGCGAATGGCATCGACCTTACGTTCCAGATCAACCCGCCAGGTAGCGTGAATGCGGGCGGCCGCCGGAGCGATCAATTCAGGCAGGCCGTAAACCAGACGATCCACCGCCCCGCTGGACTCAATTACCGCCTCAATGGAGCGGGCCCCGAATTTATATCTGGCCAGCAATAAGCGCAGCAGGAGACCGGAGGTCTTGCGGGCCGCCTGCTTCCAGTGGGTGTCCATCTGGTGGGCAATAATAAAGGCCCGTTTCATCAGAATCCGTCTTAATTCCTCAAGTTCCAGAGGACTGGCGGAATCCGAAAAGAGATGCTCACCCATATTAATGCCTTCAATATCGAGAACAACCCGCAAGCGACTCATAAAATCGGGAATCTTCAGGGTCTTGGTAAGCTGCAGGGCCTTGGGTTCATCATCTGCCAGCAGCCGTTCCATATCCTCCCAACTGGCTTTTACCCCCCCGGCAAAGACGAAAATAGCCCGGCCGATATTATAAGGGGTGCCGTTGACATAGGTAACACCATCCTGCATGGCGGGCAGGAAATAACGTAAATAGCCGAATTCATGATTATCATAACGGCAGTCGAATTCATCCCAGAAGACGATGGGTATCTTGCCTTTGGCAACCGTGGCCCGCACCGGCTCAATGGCAAAATTGATCTCATCAGGGCCGCCAAACTGGGTGAGATTAAATTCAAAAAATTCAAAGGGGTCGCTGGCAAATTTACCGGCAATTACCCGGGCGACCTCCTTCACCGAAAAAGATTTACCGGAACCGGGAGGGCCGAATACTCCGACACACAGAGGGCGCTGTACCCTCTGACGCATGGCATAGGAGGACATGACATGCTGCAGGGTCACCACCGGTTCAATCTCCACCGGATCAGTGGTGCGCAGATTACCGACATGATAGAGCCGCAGGCGCTCAAAGCCCCGTTTCCAGCTCACCTCTTCCTTCAGATGATGCAAGACCTCACAAATTACCGTCAAGGCCTGGGACGCTACCCGCGGCTGCCCGGCCAGCTCAACGGCATAGGCGGATTTAAAGGGGAAAAGAGCCCGCAGGGCCTTCTTTTTATCGGCATCCCAGGCCTGACAGGCCACCTTATCCAGATTCCTGTCGAAATCCAACGCCTTGTAATCCAGTTCAATAAAATAAGGATCAGCCCGCAGCTCGGCAGTGGAACATGACCGGCCGTTTTGAAACGAAGCTGAAAAATCCAGGCGCGGTAAATGAAGACCATTATCAAAAGAATACCCCTGGTCATAGAGGAGATGCCAGTTAACCAGCACCCGGCGTGAAAAATCATAGAAATAATTACGGCAGAAAGGCGGGCTGCTGTCCTCAAGACAATCCCTGACCAGCATGGAGGTAAGCAGGGTATCGTAACAGGGGGTAGAGCCTTTGTAGCGGGGAGAGCTTTTTTCGGGCAGACTACCCGGCCGATGACGGAAATAATAGCCGTCCGGGCCCAGATAAAGGATACCATGGGGATACATCTCCACCAAAATATGGCAGCAAAAGCGGCCGGTTGCCGAGTCCCACAGCCCTACTTCAAGAGACCTTAAGGCCTTGATGGCCATGGCGACAATAGATTCCCAGTTCACCGAGGAATCCATTTCCATCCTGGTAGTCTCAAGATCAGCAAGACGGCAGAGGAGATGAAAATCGGTCTTGAATCGCAGCGCCCAAT
>JAJSAA010000067.1 GCA_024274995.1 Deltaproteobacteria bacterium | reverse complement strand
TATGAGCCGGGACCAGTTCATGGAGATGAAGATCCAGCAGTCCTTAATCGAGGAGAGCGGTTTTGATCTCATGGTCATGGGCCAACCCGACGGGCCGGGATGCTACTGCGCCGCCAATCAGTATCTCGCCATGAGCATGGATCATCTCGCCGGCAATTATCGTTATATTCTGGTGGATAATGAGGCGGGGATGGAGCATTTAAGCCGCATGAATCTCACCATTATTGACCACCTGCTGGTGATCTCCGACCCCTCGGCCCGTGGGATCATGACCGCCGGCCGGATCTCTGAAATCACTACTCCACTGGGGCTGACCATCAAGCAGAAAGGACTCATTGTTAACCGCGCTCCGGAGCTGGTACCCGCCGCCCTGCAGAGCAGGATCGAGCAGACCGTGACTGAGAGCGATCTGCCCCTGGCCGGAATCTTCTCCGCCAGCGAGGAGTTGATTGATTATGAGCTGAGTGGAGAATCGTATCTGCAATTACCGGATGAGACCCCAGTGGTTGTTCAGGCCTTTGCCGCCTTTGACAAAATATTCGCAGCATAATTTTTAATACCGAATTACGAAGTCTACTTCCTTCTTTTCCTTCATTATTCAAAATTCCTTGTTCGATATTCGACATCGGAGTCTACCGCTCACCTCGACATTCAATTTAATCCGAAGTGTTATAAGTCAAAAGTATGGTTCGTTGATCCCTCTCCCCCTGAAGACGGAGAGGGACGAAGCCTTTTTTAATTAATCTGCTATCTCTTCATATTAATCAGATCATTTAACATATCATCGGTGGTGGTGATGATCTTGGAGTTGGCCTGAAAGCCGCGCTGCACGGTAATCAGTTTAACAAATTCAGTACCGAGATCTACATTGGACTGCTCCAGGGCGTTAGGGGCGATGGACCCCAGGCCGTTGGTGCCGGGGGCCCCGGTAACCGGAGCTCCTGAATCGGTGGTCTCAGTGAAGATATTTCCCCCCTCCTTCCGCAGTCCGGCCAGATTACTGAAATTAGCGAGAGCCATCTGCACCTTCTTTAAGACCTGGCCGTTGGAGTAATGGCCGGTAATAACCCCGTCCACATCGGTGGATACTGATTGTAAAAAGCCAGAGGAAAAACCGTCCTGATCCTGAAAGATCGTGGTGGAGCTGTTGGCATATTGGGTGGTGGCCAGGGCCTCGGGCGAAAATGAGGTGGTGACGGTATCCCCGACCTCGCTGCCGTCCTCTGAAGTCAGATCGCCCTTGATAACATTAAATTTAAAATTACTTGTCCCCACTACCGGCGGCCCGGCGGCAATCGTTACCGGCCCGAATATATCCTCCTGATAATCCGCCGCCACCTTGGGGGCAACAACCGTATAATTATAGGTGGTCTCCACCTTGGAGATATCCAGCTTGCTCTGTGAAGAGACGGTATCGGCCTTCCAGTCCGTCAACACCAGTCGGCCGGCGGAATCAATAGTGGCATCACAGGTAAAATCCTTACCGATCTGATCCAGCATATCCTGAACGGTGGTCGGGGGAACAGCGGTCAGACTTACCGTGTAGGAACTGGTCTGGCTGCTGCCATCACTCTTGGTGCCGGTAAATTTAAATATATCACCGTCATTAACCCCTCGGGGCTTGCCGCCGTTGATAGCGGGATCACTATTATCGTCATAGACGCTGTCCCACTGGGTGGTGGCGGCAATTGGGGTGGTGTCGCCGGTATTGGTGCTGAAGGCCCGACCAGGAGCCAAGACCATTCTTTTGGCGGTGGTAACATTTATCTGCGCCTCAGTAGAGGTTATGGCCGTCAATGGAGTCGCAGCCGCGTCATCGACCAGACCCCAGGGGTTAGCACCGGTGCTGGTGCCGCTAACATCATTATAGGCCATGGAGGCGGCCAAATTGCCAGACTGACTCACATCAATAACCCGCAGATTTCCGTTACCGTCCAGAACCGCCTGAGCTAAAGAGTTGGCACCGCCATAGGCCGTTGCCATACTACTGAGCAGATCACTGATCTTGGAGGTAGCGGTGACAGTGTAGGTGGTATTAACCGCATTGCCGTCAACATCAGTTCCCGTAAAGGTAAAGGTGTCACTAACGTCAACAGCGGGCAGAGATGCTCCCCGTAAACCAACCAGGAGATGAGTGTCATCCGTCACCACCGTGCTGCCGTCAGTAGTAATCCCGCTATCGGTCTTCAGGGCATCAGTCACTCCAACCGTTTTATCGCTGCCGAAGGGCACCGAGTTATTAGCCGATATGGTCTCAAAACGGGTCACGTACATACTTGAATTACCAGCCGTATTATCGGTGATCTTTAAGCGGCCTTTGGCATCAATGGATGCCGTGCAACCAAAGGTGGTGCCCAGCTTATCCAGGAGATCCTGTACCGTATTGTTGGGTTTTACGGTATAGACCAGACGAGTGACAGGATCAGAACTGTTATTCCAACCCTCAAAAATAAAGGTATCTCCCTGGGAGATTGAGTTACCGTTGGAATCCGCTACCTTTGACCAGGTTGTGGCGGAGTTGATAAACTGGGTAATATCACCACCCGAGGCTAGAGCCCGAGCCCCTGAATCACTCACCAGAATCTGACTTTGGGCCGAGCTGGTACCATTATACCGGGCTCCAAGGTTTAATTTAATATCCTGATTAGTGTCGGCTCCGGTAAAATTGGTGGGAAAGGAAAAATAGGAATCTCCCGCCCCTAACAATATACGGTTGTCCGGTTTGGCCGGATCTACCTGACCGTCAGGCGGTACCTTATAGGCATCGATGGAGGTTATATTACCGCCGGTATCAAATTGTATCACCCCGTACATCAAGGCTCCGGCCCCCTTGTCATTCTTGTAATTATAGCGGGTGTCAGGGTTGTACATTGACTGCTCACGGGTGGTAAGGGCTCTTAAATCCTCCGCCGGATCACAGGTAATCAGAAACTCCCATTGATTATCCTGGCCCGTGCGATCAAAATAGGTCGATATATCATGACTGGCCCCTTTGGAATCATATAACTTCACCGAAGTGGTATAATCATATTTGGTGGAATCAATGGGGTCACTGGGGTTTATCGCTGACGCATTTGTGCCGTTCCAGTTATTAAATAAGCGGTCTTCATTGGTCTCATTACTTTTCCGGGAATCAACATTGGCAATAACCTCCATCGATTTCGTGGCCACTGGCGGCGTATTCTTACCAATACTGATATCGCCAATGGTACCGGCCCGCTCACCGGTGGTGGAATCAATAGTCCAGCCCTGGGCGAAATGGCCGACGGGATCAACCAGAGCGCCATCTTTGTCAAAACGGAACTCCCCGGCTCTGCTGTACATATCCGCCGCGGAGCTGCCTGCTGCCCGCAGCATAAAAAAACCTTGGCCGCCAATGGCCATGTCCGTGGGGATGGATGAGCTCTCAAATGAGCCTTGCGCAAACAGACTGTCAATGGCGTTTAAAGTGACACCACGCCCCACCTGCGCAGAACCGGCCGCCGTAGACACCGACTGGGACAGAACATCCTGAAAGGTTGAACGGCTGGCCTTAAAGGCCACGGTGTTGACATTGGCCACATTATCGCCCAATACCGACATCGCCTCACCCATGGTACTTAAACCACTTATACTTGAATACAATGAACTTGAAACACCCATTGTCGTCTCCTTGTAATGTGAATTAGTATGTTTTGATGCGTTAATCGTCCAGTTGCAACCATACGATTCGCCAGCCGAATCAGCGGCTTTTATCCCTGCCTACTTGATAACCTGCAGAATATCATCCGCTCCGACCTGAATATGACCATCCAGGGTAATAGCCGGGCTGGTTCCTGAAAAATCAACCCCGGTAACGAGACCGCTGCTCTTTGAGTCAACATCGACGACATGACCTGTGGCATCCAGGGCCTTAACCTTATAATAATAGGCCCCATCCGGCACCTCTTTACCAAGCAAATTTTTACCGTCCCACTTCAAGGCGTAATGACCGGCCGCCAGACCGCCCTTGTCCTCCTGCCAAATCAATTGATCAGCATTGTTATAGATTTGGACAGTTGTGGTATTGGTGGCATCACTCAAGGTAAATTCACCCGAGCTTGGTACCCCATCTTTAACCCCGATTTTATTGCCGCTTACCAGCACCTTATTATTCAAGAGGCTCAAGAGTTGTAGATTGTTCTGTGAGGTCTGAAAGTCTAATAGTTTCTCCATGTTATCACTCATCTTGGTGGTAGCCTGCATATTACTGAACTGGGCCAGCTGCGAGGCCATCTGATAATTATCCATGGGTTTCATGGGATCCTGATATTGCAGCTGAGTGATAAACAACTTCATAAAATCACTCTCATTCAGAGTTTTGGAACCCACCGCGTCTTTGGGCTGCACCAGAGTACTGCTGGTGGTATTGGCGATACCGGAAATAGACATTTTTCCTCCTTTCTCTGTCTGGAACTCAGACTAAGACACTTATTTGACTGTCAGACCAGCGGTCGGTGCGCAACAATGACCTGGACAGAGATGTTGATGTTTCAAGGGCAGCGGCCTTTCCTCCACCTTGGCGGCCTTTATCTAAATTCAACCGTTCCCAGGCCGATTCGAAACGCTGCCGACTATCTTCGGAGTTGTTATGCTGATCAACCATAACCATGCAGGACTCCAGATTATAGCCCTGCTGATTAAGATTCTGCTTAAACTCCTCCATATTCTTTTCCAGGGCCTCTTTGACCCGGTGGTTATCCATCACAAAGGAGACCATGACATGATTATTCCTGATCTGAAGATCGACCTTAACCTCTCCCAACTCTTTAGGATACATGGTTAAAACCAGATGATGATCATCACGCTGCAGGGCCTGAGTAACGCCCTGACTAATCTGTTCAAAGGCAAATTGCGGTAGAATGACAGGGGCTGAGGGGGGCCGCGGCCTGACCGCCGCCGACAGGGCATCGGCTGAGCGGCTGTCAACCGTAACAGCCGCTGAGGACAGGGAACTAAAATCCACTCCCCCGTTTTCGGACTTCCGGCCTTTAGAATCATGCCCGTCGGTCAGCTCATTCACAAGATCGGCGCCGGGATTATCCTTAGCGAACTGCCCCATGAGTTTTTTGCCATCCGCTATACCGGCATCGGTATCAGTCAGTGATGACCTCTGCCAATCTGCCGTCAACGCTTCATTTCGGCGCATAATATCATTAATTTTGTTAACCTTGACCTTCGAGAGATCAACCATCTTCTGGAGCTGCTGATAAACCGCAGTCAATGACTTCTGAACCACCGGATTCCAACTTGTATCCTTCTTGACGAAACCCGCCTGCTGCAGGACATCAACCAGATTATTCAGGAAACCAACCGGTTTAATTTCAGGCTTGCCGGCCTCTACTGTGTTTATGGTCTGCCCGAGCAGTTCCTGCAGGCGGGCCATGCTCATCATTTCCTTGCCGCC
>JAJSAA010000066.1 GCA_024274995.1 Deltaproteobacteria bacterium | reverse complement strand
TACCCAAAAAAGCCAGTGCGCCTGGTAAGATAACAGAGAAAAAGGCCCACGGCCACGGTCATAAATCCCATAATACGCAACAGGGCCGGCGGCATAGCAATTAATTGCCGTAGCCAGTCCAACATCTTCTCAGGGAAGGCGGCGTAGGGCAGCCCTTCCAAAACGAGGAGCAAACCAATAACACTCAGGATGGTTTTCAAGACAGAATATTATTGGTCAATGGCGGCACCTTCAACAATAACTTCATAGATCAGCGCACCAAAGGCCTTATCGGCTCGCAGGGTGCCGCTGATCAAAACTATATCGCCCTTCTTAACCACCTTATCGGTAGTGGTGACCACCAGCTTGCGGTTGCCGCGCTGGCGGCTGCCGGTACCGTCAATGAGGCGGAGCCAGGTAAGCCCGCCATAATGGGATATCTTGACTATCTCACCACGCACCTCAACCTGTTTGCCATTCAACTTATTCTTTTCTTTGTATAACCCGGCAATAGTATAGCCCTCAGCACCAGGGGCCGGTTTAATTTTCAGGGCCCAGCCAGGCTTAGATTCAGTAGTATCCCGGCCGCCAGCGACTCTTTCACCGCCTCCCACCACACGTTTTATCTGCTTGATGCCGCTGGAGAAAATAATATTACTGAAATTCCGGCCCAGAGTTGGACTAGTATACCGGCCCATATCCATCCCCGGCTTAAATTCGATCATATCCCCCTTCCGCACCAAAGCCCGTTGTATTGCCACCCACTGTTTACCCTTTGCCGTATCAACCTGAACGTAGGTATATCCCCCGCTGTTCATGGTTTCCAGCACCTTGCCAGCCAATTTACCAGCCGCCTGAGACAGAGCCGCAGATAACAGCATCATGCTGCTTAATAGGACAAAAGCAAGTAGTTCTTTACGGCATGACAACCACATTTTTTCACCTTGGAGAAATCAGGGATCCAGGCTGAAAAATCCCCCCGGACAAATACATTCCTTTACCCTTGACAAGAATATTTATTAATTGTATCGAATCAGGAACGTATAACGCCAATATCTAATCAGAGTATACCACTATTTACATCCAACATTTTCAGACAATCTATGAATATCGGCAGATCAATTCGGATATTTCTGGCTGCGAACTATCGTTCCAGCCTGCTGATCGGCTGGACTATCCTCATCGCTGCTTCCGGGGCCTGGAATCTCTACCAAAATTACGTTGATACCATAGCCAAAGCCAAAATAGAGGCAAGAACCATTTTCGAACATAACATCGCCTATCGCAAATGGAGTACCATGCATGGTGGTATATATACCAAAATCCCCAATAAAGACAAGAACAACCCGCATTTCTTCTTTAAAATCAAGGGATCCCAGCCAAATACCGTGGGGTTCACGATTATCGACCCCTTCCAGGTGACCCAGCAGGCCTATGAGGTTTTACACAAGCAGTCATCGAACCTGGCCGCCTTCAGCCACACGGTAAGCCTCAATTACCAGGAAACCATCGACCCTTACGACAAACCGGACGCCTGGGAAACAAGGGTTCTCAAAGAATTTCGCAGCGGAGCGATTACCGAGGCGAGTACCATTACAACAATCAACAGCGCCCCTTATCTGAAACTCTTAAAACCATACATAATTGACCAGGGATGCCTTAACTGCCACGAGAGCCCGGAGTTCAAAGTCGGTGCGGTACACGGCGGTATGAGCGTGGCCATCCCCATGCAGCCCTATTATGCGACAGCGGTCATGGCGAGACACACAATTCTCCTGACTCATCTCCTGCTCTGGCTCCTCGGCGGTCTGGCTATTATTAAATTCGCCGCCGCCTTCCGGCGCTACCAGGAAACAATTACCGAGAGTGAAAAAAAATTCCGTATCGTATCTGAGTTCGCCTATAATTTTGAATATTGGATAAAGGACAATAACCAATTAGCCTTTATATCCCCCTCCTGCGAACGGCTCACTGGCTACTCCCGCCGGGAATTCATGGATAACCCCAAATTATTGTTAGATATAATCCACCCCGATGACAAGGAGATGTATCGCCGCCACCTGCACAAAGTAGATGATCCGGAGCATAACGGCACCGATTTCCGCATAATAACCAGAGACGGACAGGTTCGCTGGTTCACCCACACCTGTAGCCCCATATATATTAACGGCCAGTTTCTGGGACGCCGGGGAAGCAGTATTGACATTACCGAGCACAAAAAATTAGAAGAACGCCTGAGCCACACCCAGCGCTTAGAATACCTGGGGCGGTTCGCCGGTGGTATCGCCCATGATTTTAACAATGTGCTGGCCTCCATAAACACTTTCAGCCACCTGCTGGCCGAAGAGAGCCGCGGCAATAAAACCGCCAGCGACTATATCAAATACATAAACATCGCCACCAAACTTGGCAAAAACCTCACCGCCAACCTCCTGTCTTTCGGTAAAAGGCAGAATGTTGCCCTGCGTGCCACCTCCCTGAATAACATTATCTCCGGCATAGCCGACATCCTTCGCAGCCTGGTAGACGAAGATATCAGCCTCCAGATTAAACTTGCGGGGGATGATTTACCAATAGCGGCAGACACGCATCAGCTGGAACAGGTGCTGATTAATCTTTGCACCAACGCCAGAGATGCCATGCCGGGCGGTGGAACCATTAAGATTGTCAGCGAGGCGGTGGAGGTCGAGCCTTCCATCAATGGCCATATTGATGAGATCCCAGCTGGCTGTTACATGAGACTCAGCGTTGCCGATAACGGCGAGGGAATCAACCCGGCCGACCTGAACAGGATATGTGAGCCCTTTTTCACCACCAAGGATCCTGCCAAGGGTACCGGCTTGGGCCTGGCCATTATCCACGATATTATCAAAAAGCACGGGGCCTTTTTTGATATCCAGAGTGTTGATGGAAAAGGAACGACATTTGCGGCTTATTTCCCGGTGAAACACGGTTCAGCGTCTCTTGCTTCTCCCCCGGCAAATCTTGATCTGCCTACCCCGCCGTTAGCAGATACAACTCTAACTGACGACAAAACATATTCTCCGCTCAAGACTGGTGCCGACATTAAAGAAAATAAAGAGAACATTCCGGCCAGACCCGCCGGCTGCGGTACGATTCTGCTTTCTGATGACGACGAGATGGTTCGTAACTCATTAACCATTCAACTGCAGCAGGCGGGCTTTAATGTTCTCAGCGCCGCTAATGGCAAAAAGGCCATCAGCCTCTTCATTGACCACAAAGATGAGATTAACCTGGTGATTTTAGACCTGCTCCAGCCCCTTAGAAACGGCCGGGAAATATATGAGATCATATACAGAAACCGGCACCGTCTGCCGGTTATCTTTATCAGCGACAACACGAACAATCTTCTTTCCCCGGAAATACTTGCCCGGCCGGAGGTAAATTTTATGACAAAGCCCCTGGTAATAGAAGATTTTATGACCCTGATTGAAAATCTGACCTCGGGTAACGCTTAGGTGCACTTACCCCATTGCCAGACCACCGTCTTTCCATACCCCGCAGACGTGCTTTTTAACTTGCGGTAAGCGATAAGTTGTGTTAGAGAAAAGCAGTTTTAAAATTGTTCTCAATCAGGAGATTTTTATGATCAGAAAAGCCTCTTCAAACGACAGCGTTGCCAGGATTATTTGTTTTTTACTGGTTGTTACAATTTGGGCATTCGTTCTGCCCCTGTCAGTTGAGGCCGCTCAGATCTCAGCAGCTGAAAGTACCGCCCAACTCCGGGCCGCGACCAATAAAATCCTGGCTCTGGACGCCACCCACAAACTGCTGAATACTGATTGTATAAAATGCCATAAGTCTGAACCAGCCGATATAAAACGAGCCGGGGGCAAGCACAGAACAGAGGTCACCTGTCTCGACTGCCACATTGACCACCTGCCGAGCGGCACAAAGACCATACCCCAGTGTTCCATGTGTCATGACCCTGCGAAGCAGGCTCATTTTGCCCTTGGAGCACGTTCCGTCTGTCTTAAATGCCATCGCAATCCTCACACGCCCTTAAACATAACCATTCCCAACAAGCACTGGGTAAATAAGGCTTGCGAGACCTGCCATCCGGAAAAGGGTAAAGAATTCAAAAAATATCCCAGCAAGCACTCCCAGAAAAATTGTACATTCTGTCACCCCAGGAAGCACAAGCGGATTGAACGCTGTCTGCAATGCCATAAACCACACGCCCCATTCATGGTCTTTAAGGACTGTCTGCGCTGTCACAAGCCTCACAGCCCCTTAAATATTCATTATGCCAGCAATATACCTAATAAATACTGCGGCGCCTGTCACACGGATATATTTAAGCTGCTCTCTAAGAGTAAAGCGAAGCATGGGAAATTCAAATGCGCTTTCTGCCACAAAAATAAGCACCCTACTGTGCCCAAGTGTCAGGACTGCCATCAGAATATCCATTCAGAAACCATTCTGTCACGCTTTAACAACGATTGCCTGAAATGTCACCGTGACCCGCATAATCTATTAATTTAGTAACCTATTCAGCGAGGGTTGCAAATTACCCTTAACTCGTAACTGTAACTGTTCAGGTAAACGCAGACTCCGAGATGGGGTACAGCTGAATAGTTATTTGATTTAAAAGGTTTTGGCGTCAATATGTCTGGCGTCATTTAAGATAAATTCAAGAAGAAAGAAAAAGACGAGGGGGAATATGAAGAAATTAAAAACAGGCACAAAATTCATAACTGTACTGGCGGCTCTATTATTTGCCTCGGTTATGCTGACCACAACCCAGGTTCAGGCCCGGCTGACCAAGGTGGCTCTGACCGCTAAGATCAAAACGATACCACCGCGTCCGGCTCTGTATGACCAGACCGTAAAACCGTTGCAGATGAAGCAATGCGCTCAGTGTCATATTGGTGTATTCAAGCTCTTAAAGGCTCAGGGCCATCGTCATCAGAAGGTATGTACCTTCTGTCATGAGGTTTATCACACTTACTCCCCCGGCCGGGTAAGCTACAAGGATGCTCTGCCCAAATGCGTTGCCTGTCACGGTCATCCGCACGGCAACAAGCCTCTCGTGGTTAACTGTAGTAATTGCCACTCCAATGCCCATAGCCCGTTGAATCTGCCCAATATCACTAGCGATATGTGCTTCAACTGCCATCCGGGGCCGCCGGCAGATCTAAAGAAATACCCCAGCAAGCATAGTGATTTAGATTGTACCGACTGTCACACCAAACACGGCTATATTCCGAATTGCACCATGTGTCATAGTGAGGATGGCGGCGAGGTATATCATATTGCGGGTAATCCCACCAACAAGGTTTGTCTGAGCTGTCATATCAGTCCTCATAAACCTTTGCAGATTTCTTACGCGCCCAACACACCCAAGAAATTATGCGCCAGCTGCCATATGAATCCGACCCACGCCAAGGTATACGCAGATCTGAAGAAGGCTAATTCCAAGCACTTCAAACTGCTTACCTGCGCTAAATGTCATGTTCGACACGGCAAGATTCCGTCCTGCTTCAAGTGTCATGATCATAAGGGCCATCGCAAGAATTTGAAGGGTTCTGAATGTCTGCGTTGTCATACCGATCCACATAATCCGCTGAATGTGACTTTCTCGCCCACCGATCCCAAGTCCATCTGCGGTGGTTGTCACACCAAGGAGTACAAGACTCTAATAGCAAGTAATACTCGTCATTCAAAACTGACCTGCGCCTTCTGCCATCCGCATCATGGTGAGCTTCCCAAGTGTCAGCGCTGTCACGGCGTACCGCACGGCGTGGATATGCTCAAGAAGTTCGGCGGCAAATGCGGATCCTGCCATGGCACGGCCCATGATATCCGGGGCCGTATGCATGGTGCCCCGACACCGGGATCCGTACTGCAGCCCTACCTGAGGGAGTATAACAATATAGTTAAGTAAACTATGCTTGAGGGTTTACTTACTAATCCTCTGCATTAAAACCTGAAGGCCGCCGATGAATATTTAATCATCGGCGGCCTTTTTTTGTTTTTTTCGCAGTTTTCTTTTCGAGACCAAATAATCTTGAAGAGATTAATCGGCAGTAAGGAGTAGAAAAACCAAAATTGAGTTACGAGAGTCTTTTACATGGATTTCAGCATCTTGCCAGCCTCTTTCCTCTCGGGAAAGTCCTTTACCTTGAGGGCGGCTTTAAGCTCTTTACGGGCCTCATCCATTTCCCCCTGGCCCCTGAGAGCCAGAGCCAGATGATAGCGGAAGGCGGGATTTTCTGGGGCTTCAGCCACCGCCTGCCGCAACTGGCTGGCAGCCAAAACGTATGAATGACGCTGCAAATGAATCCAGCCTAAGGTATCAGCAACACTTGGATTATCGGGCCTGGCATTTTTGGCGATGAGTCCTAAACGCAGCGCCTCACCAAGATCGGCCCCCGGCTCATGGCTGATAATCCAGGCCAGATTGTTGGCCGCCTCCGGCAGCTCGGGGTTGAGTGTAAGGGCGTGCTGATAAAGGGCCTTGGCGCCTTTAATATCTTTCTCAGCCTCCAGGGCAGAAGCAAGAGACATCAGGGCAGGCAGATAATCGGGCTTCACCCGCAGATAGTCCTGGCAGATGACCGCCGCCTCCCGGCTCCGGCCCCGGGAATTTAAAATAGAGGCCGCCAGCATAAAGGCCCCGGCTCCCTGCGGCCGCAGGGTACGTACTCTCTTGCAGAGATCAAGGGCCTCGGAATATTTATGATCGACGGTTAATAAATTAGCCAGCAGCAACAGATCACCAGGATTATCCGGCTGGCCGCGCAACTGTTCACGCACCCTGGTTATGGCGCTCGGCAAATTACCACCAGCGCTCATTATCCTGGCCACCCCGGCCAACGCCCGGCTGTTTGCGGGCCGCAGACTTAAAATCTTCTCTAACATCTCACGGGCCCTGGCCGGTTGCTTGCGCCCCAGATAGGTATCAGCAAGATTGGCGTATATTTCAATATTATCCGGCAGCATCTTGGAAATTTTTTCAAACAATTTCAGGGCATTACTATATTCTTTCTTGCGGATCAGAGACTGGCCTATAATTACGGCAGCCCGAAAGTCATAGGGTTGCAGACGCAGGGCGGTAGCCGCCTCTCTCGCTGCCCCGTCAAAATCGCGGCTTAACAGATTAAGCTGACCCAGCAGAGTATGGGCTCCAGCGAGACGGGGATTAGCCGCCACCGCCGCGGCCGCCTCTTTACGGGCCAACCCCAGCTTACCCATACCAAAAAGAGCCATACCCTTTTGATAATGAGCCTCGGCCATTCGCGGCTGCTCTTTAAGCAGGGCATTCAAGATATCCAAGGCATCCTGCCCCTTGTTGTCTCTAATAAACAATTTGGCCCGCACCAGACGGGCCAGGGGCTGTTTAGCATCAATCTTTAAGACCTCGGCGCTCTCCTGTTCCGCCTGCTTAAACTTATGGCGCTCAAAATGAAAATCGGCCAGCTCCGCCTTGATCGGCAACGATTCCGGATGCCTGCTCAAATCCTGCCGCAAAGCGGCCTCGGCCTGTTTAAACTTACCCTGGTGTTTATAGAGAGCAGTGAGCAAGAGACCAAATTCACTTTTTTCAGGAAAGATCCCGCGGGCTGACTTGAAGCAGTCCTCAGCCTTATCTAACCGGCCAGTCTCCGTATAGAGGGCGGCTAACATCATATAAGGCCTAATGGATTTTTTAAAGGCAGCCCGCATGGATATTATCTGCTTCTCAGCCTTATCATATTGTTTGTTCTTCATATAGAACACAACAAGGGCCTGCTGAAAGCCAAAATTATTCGGCTGCAGTTTGACGGCCCGCCGCAGGGCCTTTTCCGCCTCGGCAGCTTTACCAGCGGCCATCAAGACCCTGGCTTTAGTCAGATAGGCCCGGCCAAGATCGGGCTTTGCGGTCAAGGCCTTGTTAATAGCAGTCTCAGCGGCAGAAATATTCCTGGCCAGGATATCAAGATTCGCCTCGAGAACCAGAGCCGGGGCATAATTGGGATTTCGAGCCAAAATTTTGTTTACCCGTAGCCGGGATTCACTGGTTTTATGGCCAAGATACAAAAGCTCAGCGGTCTTAAGCTGGGCGTCAAGGTTAGCCGGGTTCAGAGAAGCGGCCCGCGACAACTGCCTAAAGGCCTTAGCAGGATCATTAAGTTTGAGATACAAAAGCCCTAATTGATAACGGGCCGGGGCATATTTAGGGGCAATTTGGGCCGCGTTTTTAAACTCAATAACGGCCGCTTTATCATCACCCTTTTTGAGATAACTTATCCCCCGTTCATAGGCCGCCTGTTTCTGTTTTTCCTTATTGGCACAACTGACAACCAACAGGCAGAGGGCAAGCATGATTATCAAACGCTTCCACATCCCATATTTCATCTTTATCCCCCTTTAATGTAACTATTCAGCTGTACCCCATCTCGGAGTTACACTTATCCGCCACTTATCCGTGCATCTAATCCAGACGGTAATAACTCCCCTGTTTCAGCCATTTTGCCATGTTAAGGGCCAGGGTATAGTTATCTCCCGCCAGGAAACGGTTTTGGAAGATGGCGTCATCGGCAAAAATAATGAAATGGCCATGTCCAAGCTGGCCGGTGACAATCTCGCTGAAGGCCTGAACCGCATCCCCCGCATCAAGTTTTTGATCATGGTTAAGGTCAACCCAGGCCTGGGGACTGGTACGGGCAATGACATTAGCCGCCAGGCGGGTGTTCAAAGCCCAGGCCCCATACAGATTAATTCGGGACAGCCCCTTAGTCAGCGGGTGAGGAGCCAGATTCGTCACATAGAAATTGGTGTTGCCGGGCGGGTCAAGCAAATTAGTCCTTTCGTGGACAATGTTAGTGGATACCGCTACGCCAAGTGCGGTCAAGAGCCCGGCTGTCGGCGAGGCAATATGAAGCATTACCACCAGCTGGCCGCCTTTGTTTATAAAATTCCTGATAGCGGCTATTTCCATCCGGCTGTCGGGTTGAAAGGGGCCGGATATTATCAGGGTGGATATCCCCCTTAATAATTCAGTAGTCAACGGCCTGGTAGAGGACTTAACGATGAAGCCCTGGCCCTTAAAGATTGCCGCTAAATTCGAGAGATCAAGGGCCTTATTCTGCCCAATCAAAAAATGTTGCTTATGGCCCTCGTCGAAGAGCAGAACCGGGGCCGCTGGCTTCTGGCTGAAGGCGGTATGGGGGGCGAAGATTACGAGCAATATAATTAGTACCTGCAGCATGGTGATCCTCCTCTAAGGCGGGGGTAAATAAAATGGCAGCGATTAGCTTATTGGCAGGGAGATGGTAAAGGTGGTGCCCCGGGCCGAGGTCTCTGTTACCTCAATATTCCCCCGGTGTTTTTTCATGATTCCATAACTGACCGAGAGTCCTAACCCGGTTCCCTCCACCGCTGGTTTGGTAGAAAAAAATGGCTCAAATATATGTATGAGGGCGTTATCCTTAATCCCCTTACCAGTATCCTTGATATGCAGGAGGGCCATATTGTCGACAACTTCCGTTGAGATAGTGATAATACCCTGGCCAGGATAAATTGATTCCTGAGCATTGTTCAGGCAGTTTAAGATGACCTGTTTAATTTGATCTGCAACGGCCGTAAGTCTGGGCACTTGAGTTTGATAATCTTTCTTAACAAGAATTTTATTCTCTTTAAAGCTTTTTTTACAAAAAAGCAGCATATCGTCAATGGCCTTGTGAATATCCATGGGCGAAGGCGCCCCGCTGGTCGGGCGGTTAAAGTTTTGCAGATTGCTGATTAAATCCTTGACCCGCTGGCATTCCTCAACGGCCAGATCTAACATCTCGGAGTCATCTTGATCCATAATGGCGGTCTTATGCAGTCCGATGAGAAAATTCCTGATCCCGATAATGGGGTTGCCGAATTCATGGGCGATGGAGGCGGCCAGTTTACCGACCGCGCTTAGTTTCTCGGCGTGCAGTAACTGCTCATAGGTTTTCTGGAGCTGCATGGTGCGCTCTTTGACCCTTTTCTCCAAGATATCCTGATAGAGCAGTAATTTTTCCTCCATCTCCTTGCGGTCGGTGATATCCTGCAGGGTTTCAATTGCCCCGATTATTTCACCCGCTCGATTAATGAGGGGCGCGGCGGTAAAAAAAAGCCACTTGTACTCTCCCTGCCACTCAAAGCGATCCTCCACTTCATAGGAATTTTTAAGCAGAACTGAGCGCCGATATTTATGGTCATAAAAACGTTTTATCTCTCGTTCCGGGGCCTTTTCAAGAACTAAATCAGCCATGGTGGGCCGTTTGTGGGAGTAAAAGGCCCGCCACTGGACATCACGGCCAATTACCTCCTCATAGGCTAATCCCGTCAAACGGGCCAGGGCTTTGTTCCAGTGAGTAATTCGGTGATTTTTATCAAGTACGAAGGTGGGAATGGAGTTACCGTCAATGATCTGGCTCAAGCGCTCTTTGCTCTCTGATAACTTTTCCTGGACAGTCCTTCTCTCTGATATTTCACGAGCCAGGATAATGTTGGTCTCTACCTGATTCGCCCCATCAATAAATTGGTTTTCCAGGGCCTGGTATAAATCACGCAGCTCATTTATCTGGCTCTGTAAAGGAGTGATATCCCTGACCAGCAGTGACCAGCCAGCCTCATCACCTGCGGCAAATCCAGCAAATGATAATTGCCAGTATCTTACCTTGTCGTCTTGAATTAACGAGATTATATTATCCTCGCCGGCCGGCCGACCGATATAGAGCCGCCATAATTCACGATAGCGGTTGGGAAGCAGGTCAAAAATATTGCCCCCAACAAATAAATCATCGGCGCTCAAAGACTTGAAAAAGCCTTTAAAGGATGGATTGAAAAAGACTATTTCACCTGACAAATCACAGCACAGGGTGCCTTCCGAGCGTTGGGAGAAAATGGCGCCAAGTGTTAAATTATCCATACTTTCTTTCTTCTATTAAAGTTACAGCCTGCTGGTTATTATCCTGAAATTTTTATGGGAAGCTTCAACCTGTTAAATATCAATATTGACAAAAACGTGAGAGCCGTCAAGCCTTTTATCCAAAGGCCTTCAGCCGCGGCCAACGGGACAGTTAAAAAGATGGGGCAGAGCACCAAAAAATCGTTTGCTTATCTCCCTTAGTTTGAGTAATTTATTGATTTCCCAAAATATTCTATCCGGAGCGGCCATATATGCAAGACCTAAGCCTTATCAATATGTTCATCAATGCCGGGCCCACGGTAAAATTTGTTATGCTACTGCTTTTAAGTTTTTCCGTTGGCTCCTGGTATATTATCTTTAAAAAACTCATCCTTTACAAAAAGGTACGGCAGGATTCAGCCCTCTTTCTGGAGCGTTTCTGGCAATGCAAAAACTTAGGTGACGCCATTGGCCCTGCCGAGGAAACGCCATTGAGCCCGGAGGCCAATATCTTTATCAGCGGCTATAATGAATTGCAAAAGTTAAATAAAAGACGACCGATGGTCGGCGGCGGTAACGATACCCTTGATATGCGTCTGGCTGGGATGGATAATCTTAAACGGGCTGTTAACCGGGCAGCAGCCGGAGAAATGGAGAATCTGGCCCGAACTCTCAACTTTCTCGCTACCACCGGTAGCGCTACTCCCTTTATCGGTCTTTTTGGCACAGTCTGGGGGATAATGAGTTCCTTTCATGGTATAGGCCTGCGGGGTTCCGCCTCGCTGGCCGTGGTGGCCCCCGGTATTTCTGAGGCCCTGGTCGCCACCGCCGCCGGTTTGGCGGTGGCCATTCCAGCGGTAATATTTTTTAATAATTTTGCCAGCCAGTTGAACTATTTTGAAAATGACATGGATCGTTTTACAACTGATTTTTTAAATCTCATTGAACGTGATGTCATTGGCCGCTCGACGGACTAATTACAAGCGCTCAACAGATCACACTCTTGACTTTACAACATCTCGAAATGGAGCGGTACGATTAGGATCGTATTCGTGCAGC
>JAJSAA010000065.1 GCA_024274995.1 Deltaproteobacteria bacterium | reverse complement strand
TGGTGCGTCAATTGGGAACCAAGATCCATCCTGGCACCAATGTGGGCTGCGGGCGTGATTACACCTTGTTCGCTAAGATTGACGGAGTGGTAACCTTTGAAGATTTTGGCCGTAATCGTAAGCGGGTAAGCATATATCCGGCGGCAGCAAATTAAAAAATCCTGCTTGCAGGGTTAATTTACCGGACAGCTGTTGTCGGCGGACGATCCTTAACGGGCGGCTGGCGGGAAATTGCTGATCCGGTTTTTTTTATGGGCGGTGGAGAAACATATGTCCTTTGTTGATGAAGCTAAATTTTTTGTTAAGGGTGGTGACGGCGGCCGCGGTTGTTTGAGTTTCCGGCGGGAGAAGTTTGTCCCCAGAGGCGGCCCGGACGGCGGAGACGGCGGGCATGGCGGCAGCGTTTATCTCGAAGCCAGCCGTAATCTCCTCTCCCTGACAGATTTCCAGTACCGTTCTCATTTTATAGCTGAAAGCGGGGTGGCGGGCATGGGTAAAAAACGCCATGGCCACAAGGGAGGCGATAAAATTGTCTTAGTGCCCCGGGGCTCTTTAATCAAGGATGCTGAGACCGGTGAGTTATTGGCCGATTTAATAACCGAAGGCGAGCGTTTTCTCGCTGCCAGCGGCGGAGATGGGGGGCAGGGCAATGTCCGTTTCGCCACTGCCCATAATCGGGCTCCACGCCGGGCCACGCCCGGTAAGCCGGGTGAGGAGCGCTGGTTGAAGGTCGAATTGAAATTATTGGCTGACGTGGGCCTCATCGGCCTGCCCAACGCCGGTAAATCCACTCTGCTTTCCAAACTGTCGGCGGCCCGGCCCCGGATCGCCGCTTACCCCTTTACCACTCTGGAACCCCAGCTTGGTATCCTGAGATTTGAATATTCTGATACCCCCTGCGTTATCGCTGATATTCCCGGCCTCATTGAGGGCGCTCATCAAGGGGTTGGTCTGGGCCACACATTTTTGCGCCATATTGAACGGACTAAGGTGCTGCTCCATGTTATTGATGCCGCCGCTCTTGACCCTTGGCTGGATTATCAGGTTTTAGAGGAGGAGCTGCGCCTCTACCGGGACGAATTGGCCACCCGTCAGCGCTTTATTGTCCTGAACAAGATAGACCTCATCGACGACGAGGAGCAGTTGGCGGCATTAAACGGCCTTTTTCAGAAACAGGGGATAGATGTCTTGATGGTCTCGGCCCTGGAGGGTCAAGGGCTGGCAAAATTAAAGGATAAACTGGCCGCCATTATGGCGGTGGCAGAGGAATGACCTTTCAACTCGGCATTGATGAGGGCCTAAACCGGCGGCGGCAGCTTTTAAAGGGGGCCAGGCGTCTCGTGGTAAAAGTGGGGAGCGCTGTCCTTACTACCGCCCAGGGCTTGAACCGACCGCTCATGGAGGAACTGGCTCGTGATCTAACGGCGCTGCGTCAGAGCGGCCTGGAGATTATTCTGGTCTCTTCAGGGGCCGTGGCTGCTGGCCGTAAGGCCCTGGGATTGGGTAACCGGCCCTTGAACATGAAAGAAAAGCAGGCCGCAGCCGCCTTTGGCCAGAGTGCCTTGATGCGGGTCTATGAGGACATTTTTGAGGCCCGGCAGCAAAAGGTGGCCCAGGTTTTACTCACCCATAATGATCTGGCCAATCGTGATCGTTATCTGAACATCCGCAACACCCTCTTTACCATGTTTGACTGGCAGCTTCTGCCAATAATTAATGAGAACGATACAGTCTCCGTCAAAGAACTGCGCTTTGGTGATAATGATACCCTGGCGGCCATGACCACCAACCTCATCGGGGCTGATATCATGATCTGCCTCACCGATGTGGATGGCCTCTACAGTGCTAATCCTGCTCTTGACCCCAAGGCCCGGCTGGTACATACAGTAGCGCGTGTTGATCAGGAGGTGGAGGATATGGCCGGGCATGTCCACGGCGCTCTCGGCACCGGCGGTATGCGCAGCAAGATTATGGCAGCCCGTATGGTGGCAGCCAGGGGAGGCAGCTCCTTAATCTGCTGCGGCCGAGAGGCCGGAATTATGCGGCGTCTATTTACCGGCGAGCCCGTGGGTACCTTCTTTCTGCCCCAGGATGAAATAATGCACAGCCGTCAGCACTGGATTGCCTATACCCTCCGCCCCAAAGGCTTTTTGGTTTTGGACGAGGGGGCCTGTCAGGCGATCATGGCCGGCGGCAAAAGCCTGCTGCCCTCTGGAATTATCGAGATCCGCGGTGATTTCGGGATTGGTGATCCGGTGCATTGCTTAGACAGCAGTGGCGAGCCCCTTGCCGCTGGCCTGGTGAATTATGCTGCCCGTCATATTAAGAAGATTCAGGGACGGCAGAGTAAAGAAATTAAGGAAATATTAGGCTTTGTTGACAGCGAAGAGATTATTCATCGTGATAATTTGGTGCTGTTATAGCGGAAAACAGTCAAAGAAGGGGGGATATTTATTATGTCCATAGAGGAAACCATCAGCCAAATGGCCCGAGAAGCCAAGCAGGCAGCCAGGGCAGCAGCCTCCATGCCAACTGAGGTTAAGAACCGGGTTTTGATCCGGGTGGCCGATGAATTGCGCCGCCAGATCAAGATTATCCAGCAGGAAAACGAAAAAGATCTAACCGCTGGCCGGGAAAAGGGGCTTTCCGCCGCCATGATTGACCGCCTGACCTTGTCAGACCGGGTCATTGATTCCATGATTGACGGCCTGCGTGAAGTGGCGGCCCTGATTGATCCAGTGGGCGAGATCAGCGAGATGAATAAACAGCCCAGCGGCATTATGGTGGGCCGCATGCGGATTCCCCTGGGGGTCATCGCCATGATCTATGAGTCACGGCCCAATGTCACCATTGATGCCGCCGCTCTCTGCCTGAAGGCCGGAAACGCCGTTATCCTGCGCGGCGGTTCCGAGGCTATTCATTCCAATCTGGCTCTCGCTAAGATTTTACAGGACGCCCTGGCCGCCGAGGGGGCTCCGGCCGCCATTATTCAGGTAATTCCCACCACCGACCGGCAGGCGGTTAACGCCCTGTTAACTCAGGAGGCCTGTATAGATTTAATTATTCCCCGCGGCGGTGAGGGGCTTATCCGTTTTGTGGCCGAGAATTCCAGAATTCCAGTGCTGAAACATTATAAGGGGGTCTGTCACGCCTTTGTAGATTATAATGCTGATTTTGAGATGGCCGCAGCGATCATCCTCAACAGCAAGGCCCAGCGGCCGGGAGTCTGTAACGCTCTGGAAACCATGCTGGTGCATAGAGAGGTGGCCCCCATTTTTCTGCCCTTTGTCGGCAAACGTCTTGCCGAAGCCGGAGTGACTCTGCGGGGTTGTTCTGAGACTATGGCCCTTTGGCCCGAGACTCAGGCCGCCGATGATACAGACTGGGATCGAGAGTATCTGGAGTTGATTCTGGCCGTGAAGGTGGTGGCTGACATTGATGAGGCCATGGATCATATCGCCGCCCATGGCTCTCAGCACACAGAGACCATTGTCACTGAAAGCTACGCCAACGCCCAGCGCTTTATCCGGGAGGTAGATTCTTCTTCGGTGATGATTAATGCCTCCACCAGATTCGCCGATGGCGGCCAATACGGCCTCGGGGCCGAGATTGGCATCAGCACCACCAAACTACATGCCTACGGCCCCATGGGCTTGAAGGAATTAACCACAAAGAAATTCATTGTCTACGGCAGCGGCCAGATCAGGGAGTGATTGCTAATCAGACATCAGGCCGCCTTGGATCAGGGTAATGGGCAGAAGAAAAAAGATTGGCATTTTGGGCGGTACCTTTGATCCGGTACATAATGGTCATTTAGCTGCCGCTTTGGGGGTGAGAGAGCACTTCGCTTTAAATGAGGTTTTTCTGTTACCCGCCGCTCGGCCGCCCCATAAGGGCGGCAGCCCCATTACCTCCTTCAGGAGGCGGCTGGCCATGCTGGAATCAGCTGTTGCCGGGCTGCCGGGTCTCTCCATCTGCGCCCTGGAGGCAGAACGCCCCGGCCCCTCGTTTACCGTTGATACTCTACGAGATTTGCGGCAGAGCGGCGGGCCGCAACTTTATTTTATTATCGGTCTTGACGCCTTTGCCGATATTCATACCTGGAAAGAGTACGCATTCATCCCTACTGAGGCTCATCTCGTGGTCTTGAGCCGTCCCGGCTGTCTAATCCCGGCGGATAAGTATATTACTGATTTCTTTCCGGCCTTCAGCACGATGGATGATGGGAAAAGCTGGCAGGCACAGGGTCTGGCAGGGAAAATATATGTGCCTGCCATGGCGGCCCATGCTGTTTCTTCTTCCATGCTTAGAAGGGAAGCTGCTGCGGGGCGGGATATCAGCGCTCTGACCCCAGCGGCGGTGGCTGACTATATAGTTAAGAATCAACTCTATCAAAACCCTGGCGATATAAAATAATTATCCGATCAGGAAAGTAAAATCCACTATGTATCAAACTTTGAAAGCGCAAAAACATAATACTTCCCGTTATATTCGTTTTGTGACTTTTGTCGGCCTGATAGTTAATATCCTGTTGACGACGGTGAAATTCTGGGCCGGGATAGCGGGGCATAGTCAGGCTCTGGTGGCGGACGCTATTCACAGTCTGTCGGACACCATCTCTGACCTGGCAATCATTATTGGTTCTTATTTCTGGTCTAAACCGGCGGATGCGGATCATCCTTACGGCCATCGCCGCATTGAGACTATTATTACCCTTTTTGTCGGGTTGATGCTGATACTGGCTGCGGTGGGGATTATCCGCCAGGCCTTTTTGACCATGCATGGCGGTCGGCACATTCGGCCGAATACAATCACCGCCGGAGTTGCAGCGCTCTCGGTGCTGATCAAGGAGGCACTTTACCGCTGGACAAAACAGGCGGGAGAGAAATGTCACAGCGGCGCGGTGATAGCAAATGCCTGGCATCATCGCAGTGACGCCATGAGTTCTATTCCAGCTTTGGTTTCTATAGTCGCTAGTATTGTGCTGCCGGGGATGGCCTTTCTGGATCGGCTGGGGGCGGTTGTGGTCGCCCTGTTTATTTTGCAGGCCGCCCACAAAATTATGCTGCCGGGCTTAAAGGAGTTGGTTGATACCAGCGCCGATGATGAGATTTGCAGGCAAATCAAAGAAATAGCCATACAAACGCCAGAGGTACGCAATATTCACCGCCTGCGGGCCCGTTTGTCAGGGGCCAGACTCTATGTCGACCTTCATATGGTGGTGGATGGCGACATCACCGTCCGCCACGGCCATGAAATAGGCAAAACGGTTAAGAATCGCATCATAAACTCCGATCTGCAGGTGGTGGATGTGGTAATCCATCTTGAAGCGCAGTAAGAGACCTTTAGCGCTTTCTGATCTCCACCCCGGTCTTGGCCAGATACTCTTTAACCTCGCCAATCGGCACCTCCCGGCGATGGAATATGCCAGCGGCCAGGGCGGCCTCGGCCCTGGTGTTGGCAAAGACCTCGGCAAAATGGGCCGGACAGCCCGCCCCGCTGGAGGCGATAACCGGGATACCGACATTATCACGTACCAGGTTAATAAGCTCCAGGTCAAACCCCATATTAGTGCCGTCCCGGTCGATACAATTCAGTAATATCTCGCCAGCTCCCAGCTTTTCGCAGATCTGGGCCCGAGTCAGGGCATCCAGGTCACGCCCCTCACGGCCGCCCTTCACCGTGCATTGATACCAGCAGTATTCCTCGCCATTGGGGCCGGACATAGTGGTTTTTATAACGTGGTGCCCCACCGCCTCCATCTCA
This sequence comes from Deltaproteobacteria bacterium, assembly GCA_024274995.1. Taxonomy (GTDB): domain Bacteria; phylum Desulfobacterota; class Desulfobulbia; order Desulfobulbales; family VMSU01; genus JAADIV01. The sequence continues at coordinate 10,317 of JAJSAA010000065.1, read as the reverse complement.
TTTTTGACATATATTCGTCTCGGATCAACGGAGATGACCACCGCCTGGCTACCATAACGCGCTGAAATCTGGCTGATAGCGTTATCATGGCGACCCAGGCGGAGGTAATTTTCCACCGTATACACGGCATCACTACCAATGGATATTTTGTCGGCCCCGGAACGAAAATATTCTGAAGCCACATCGAGGGCCGAGTAATCGCGGCCCTGGGAGTCGGTAAAGTTGCGGATACCGCCGCCGATGGTCAACGGCACGAAGACTTGTTCCGAGGTGCGTTTTAATACCTCTAACATAGGTTGGTCTTTCAGGGGGAAATCCCGAAAACCGGTGATGTTCAGAAAGGTTATTTCATCGGCCCCCTCATTAAAATAACGGCTGGCCAGTTCCACGGGTTTACCAAGATTTCTCACCTCACCCTCATCCCGGACATCGTACTGGTCGCCCTTGGTGACAATCAGGTCACCGTTGTCATTACTACGGACATCAAGGCAGGCGATAATTCGTTTGGCCAGCCTGGTCTCGCTGTCAGCACCCGCTGGTTTGCTGTTCAACTCAAGTACTTTATCTGTAGTTAGAAAGTTCTGGAGAATTTTGAGTCCGGCGGCCCCGCTTTTTTCGGGGTGGAATTGAGTGGCACAGACATTGCCCCGGTTTACGGAGCTGATAAATTCCTCGCCATAAGTGGTTGTAGTGAGAATCCAGTCGCGATTGGCCTCAGTCTCCATGGCCCGATAGGAGTGGACAAAATAAAGCTTTTCGCTGTCGTAATTATCAAAAATGGCCGAATCTTTGCGGCGTTGAATACCGTTCCAGCCAATATGGGGAATGGCAAGCGGGGCAAGACATAGATCAAAACGGCCCACAGCACCGGGGATAATACCCAGCCCCTCGATACCGGGAGACTCCTCACTACCGGAAAAAAGGGTATGGAGTCCGAGGCAGATGCCGAGAAAGTGGCGATCGGCCAATAGATAGTCCCGCAGGGCATCTATGTAACCTAATTCCCGGAGACGGGTCATGGCACTGCCAAAACTCCCCACTCCGGGGAAAATTAACTTTTCAGCCTGGTTAATATCCTTGGCCGAGGTCGCATCTTTAATCTCAAAACCTAATTTTTTAATGGCGTTACGGACGCTTCTAACATTACCGGCACCATAGTCAAGCAGGGTTATCATTATATAGTATATTGGCGGTGATTAAATGGAAAGAACCAAGCTCATCAGTTCGTAGTCTGTTCGTGGCCCCTCATGTTACCTGACCAGAAGGGTAAATGCAATTATTGAATGGAGCTAATCCTTTAACTGCTCCCGTTTATGGCGCAGACGGTTAAGGATGGAATCAATGCTCTCAAAGACCTCATCCTCTTCCTTTTGCACAAGATGGTAAAAATCGCATTGCATACAGTCTTTTATCTTACAGGCAAAAGAGCCCTGCACACAGCCGCCGCAGAGAGTACCGCTGACGGCCCAGCATACCCGGCCGCCATTTTTGCCGCCGTGCATATCTGAGGCGGCATGCTCCAGCGCGGCCTGACATACCCCCTGGCTGCCAACGCGGCGGCCATTGGGCTCCCGGCCGCAGTGCATGTATTCCCAACAATTCAGCCGCGGCAGTTCGTAGCCCAGAGGGTGCAGTACTTCCGCAAGCCGTTGGTGGGTGATAGGCTTGGACAGCAGATGATCCTCGCTTTTGTTTTTGGCATATTTGGGCGGCATTTTACCACCGCCCAAAATAATAGTATGTTCGGCCGAGCCGTTGTGTAAGGCCAGCGCCATGGCTTTGATGGCCAGCTTATTCTTTTCTTCATCGGCGTTAGGCGGTGGAAAGACGATGAACAGCAAATCGAAGGGTCTGCCGTTATCTAAGGCCTGGCGGATGGCATCATGACCTTGCTCATAATCCATGAAGGTGCTGATATTGCGGCTTAAAGAGCTGAGAAGTACAATAAGGGAGGAGGCCTCCACTGTTGATTCATCAATAATTAAAATTTTTGCTTCATCTTTGCTGCTCATTATTCTTCACCATAATGTTGAAAGTTGAAATTACTATTCCAGCATAACTGCTCAGCTGTACTTTTTGGATTGTCATAAAAAAGTTGTTGTGTAATTATATTTTTGTATCACAAAATATCAGTTGGGTACAAGCTAAAAATAAACGATTATCCGGCGATGTTTTATCTTGCGGACTGCGGGGTGGATTTTGGCCCGCCTATTCCGGTAGCCCGCTGTAAATAGCGGCTGGCGGTGTAGATGCTCCTTGCTATTATTGTTTTCTTATGGAATATATACGGCGTTATACTTTGCCTATTAAGCGGCGCCTTGTCAATGGGGCGCTTTTTACTTTTTTGTCTGGAGATGTATGGAAAAGGTTGATAGTGAAAAGCTCATTATTGAGCTCAATTTTAGAAATGAAGTTATAAATGAACGGTTAGAGGGCAATGAAGTCAGCAGCGAAAAAATGCTTGAACTTCTGCCTGAAACCGTAATAGATAAACGTACCCTGCAAACCATTGAGATTCACAAACTTTTTAAGTCCTTAGATTATACTAAGACCTTTGTCGGAGCCGCTCATCTCTGCCATTCTCTCATTAATCCCCCGGAATCAATTGAGCTGGTGTACGCCAAACAGGATGCCTTCTGTGAGTTGGCAGCCAATGTCAATTTGCAGAAGGCGATTAAGGAATTTCTTGTCGGCTTCCATGAGGGAGAGGCAGATATATTTACATTTCTTAATGCCCACATTCACCCCATGACGGCTTACGGCGATTACAAGAAAGCCATGCGGGCTATTAAGAAGATGATGACTCTGGTCAAGAAGATCCCTCAGCCGGAGACGGTTTATCTGGATTCCATGGTCAAGACCATTAAGAGTTTCAGCCGTTCTATTACCAGAGAGCTGGTGGAAGGCCCGGTTTATCGCACCTTGAGCGGTCTTAAAGCCAGGAGTGACAAGACCATTTTCAATCCAGGCTTACGCTTTTACCCTACCCGCCTGGGGCTTGGTTTCTGGGGGCCAGGCCTTGCCGCTCTCTTTTTTCTGGCTGGCTGGCTCATTCCATTTATGAGTCCCCCCAAGGCCTTAGTTCTCTGCCTGCTCTTCACAATGATGACAGCGGGTGGTGGTCTTTACGGCCTCCTGATTAAACCTATCATAGATTATGAAACTGCTATTCTACCAGTACGCGAGATGCTTCTGGAATCCAATCGTTTCGGCTCTGCTCTTGAGGCCGTGGCGGCCATTGACGAGTTATTGTCTTTTGTCCGGTTCGCGGAAAATATGCCGCACCCAACGACCATCCCGGAGATTACCAACGAGAGCAGTCATTTCTTTGTGGCCCGCGGTCTGCGTAATCCCATAAGTGCCAAGGATGATCCAAACTTTGTGGCCAACGACGTGAACCTGACCAAGGCTCGGATGACCTTTATCACCGGCCCGAACAGCGGCGGTAAAACCACCTATTGCAAGACCATCGTCCAAAATCAGCTTCTGGCCCAGATTGGAGCGCCCATAGTGGCCAGCGCCGCCATGATTAATATGGCCGATCATATAACCTACCAGGCCCCCTCCTTTGACAGTCTTGCCGACAATGAAGGCCGTTTTGGTACCGAGTTGAAGGTAACAAGGGATATATTTTATTCGGTAACTCCCCGCAGTCTCGCCATTTTAGATGAAATAGCTGAAGGTACCACCACCAATGAGAAGATAACCCTGTCGGTGGATATTATGAACGGCTTTCTTGCCATTGGTAATAATACTATGCTGGTAACCCACAGCCACGAGTTGGTGGATAGATTCTGTGAACAGGGCCAGGGGCAGTACCTGCATGCAGACTTTAAGAATGATAGACCTACCTATAGAATGGTTCCGGGAATATCCCGAGACAGCCACGCCCACCGGGTGGCAGAAAAAATTGGGTTTTCGCCGCTTGATATTGAGAATTATCTGCGGGAAAAGGGCTATAAAACCGAGGGGTAATTTTATACCGTTCCCTCTTTAGTGACTGCAGGGTAATTGATTATTATTAAACTGGTTTATTATTCCAGCCAGCCGCTGAGATTCTTCTTCTTTGTCAGGGGGGACAAAACCGTTCTCGACGAGATATTGATCCAGGTTCCGCATCTCAAGAATTAATGACTCATTACTGCCGAGTTGTCTTTTTTCCCAAAAATCGACCATTTTATTGAAGGCCTGCTCCATGGAGCTACCCCAAAACAGATAATAGCCATAGCCGTATTTGGTTAAACAGGCCGGCCTGACAGGGCCGCTCCCCATTTGTTTGCGGGCAAAGGAAATCGGCAGCGGCTGTGAACATTGGCGGTTATTATCAGTTTGACTATGCATGGCCCCAATCATTAATTAATTGTCAGCACTCCGTGAACACCCGGCTGGGCGCAAATTTAACTTATTTAGTAACTATTTAGGTGTGACTGTAAATTGCCCTAAACGCTAAGCAGTTACCTTATCTATAAGTATATTTTACATGTACCACAGAACATAGTAATTAATAAATACCCCGGCTGGGGTATTTATGGGTATCTATACCCAGGTTGTGTTTCTAATATTCTTTTTTGGGGGGAATGATGAAAATTTCCATGCGCTGGGCGACTATCATTGGCTCAATTCTCCTGGTATGGGGAGCTAACCTTATTATTATCCCCTCCTCCTATTTTAATTCACAGCACATCCTCCTGCGCCATTCACGGGATATTATGGCTAATATCTCTGACCTGACCATGGAACAGTCTTATAATCATCTCTACAAGGCCAGAAGCGCCGCCAATCTTACTAAATTGCTGCTAAGCTCCCGGGTGGTAACTCATGAGAGCGCGGTTGGTTTCGGGGCCCTGGAACATTATTTCTTCGATCAACTGGCCACCTATCCTCATTTGGCCGGGATCTATTTCGGGACGCCTGATGGGGACTTTTTCTATGTCAATCGTGATAATTCCAGAATTAAAAATGGTTTTCGCACCAAGATTATTAAACATGGCCCCAAGGGCAGAACCTGTCAACTAACCTGGCGGGACAGTAACTATAAGATACTTGCCAGGGAGAACGATCCAAGTGACACCTATGACCCGCGCCAGCGTCCCTGGTATCGGAAGGCCATTCGCGACAATCATATCGTCTGGACAGATCCTTACATCTTTTTCACCTCCCAGCGGCCTGGAATTACCATAGCCGGCCCTTCCTATAATGCCCAAGGGCATCTGCAGGGGGTGGTTGGGGTGGATATTGACATTGCCGAGCTTTCTACCTTCATCGGTAAATTGCGGGTTGGTAAATCCGGCGAGGCATTTATGCTTAACCGTAATGGCGATGTCATTGCCTATCATGATATCAAACGTTTGATTGTTCATACCGGCCCCTCAGGAACCACTCATTTAGCCAGTATTGCTGAGCTTGACAATCCGGTGATTACCAAGGCCTTTGCCTCAGTGAAATGGCATTACGATAAGGATGGTAATATGCAGCTGCTGAAGCCGCTCTTCACCTCTTTTCTCTGCAAAGGTAAACGCTATACGGCAATGTTCACTCCTTTTGCCGATAAAAAATTGCCCTGGATTATCGGGGTATATATTCCCGATGATGATTATCTCGGCGAGATAAAACACAGCCGAAAATTGAATATTATCTATACGGTTCTGCTCTCTGGTATTGCCTCTCTGCTGGCCATGGCTTTTGCCAGGGCCATTACCCGGCCAGTGGTTGCCCTCCAGGAAGCGGCCAGGGCCATTGAGAAGAATGATATGGCCCCCACCATCAAGACGAACTCCATCTTCCAGGAAATTCAAGAGACTGCCGATGGTTTTGCCCGGATGCAGAAATCAATCATTAATTACAGACAGGAATTGGAGGAACGGGAAAAGCTGCACGCCGCTATTACCAGTACCGCCAATGACGCCATTATTCTTATTGATCAGGACGATAATATCTCCTACTGGAATCCCGCGGCGGAAAAAATATTTGGTTTCAACAGCAAGGCGGTAATGGGAGCTAATATTTTCAAGACCATAATGTCACCCAATAATGACGGTGAGGAGCGAGGAACGGCTCTGAGAGCCCATATCCAGCGCCTGAATGATTCCGGCCGGGCCTTTGAGCTTATGGCTGTAAACGCTCAGGGAACAAAGATACCCATTGAGTTTTCTGCCGCCAATCTGACGATTAAAGGCCATCAGCATGAGGTAGTTATTATCCGTGACATTAGTGAACGGAAGCGCCACGAGAAGGTTAAAAAGCATCTGGTGAATGATCTCCATGATGGTATTGGCGGTAATCTAACTAATATTAAACTGTTAGCCGAAATGAATGCTGCCCGGACAACAGATGAGGAGCAGCGCAGAGTTTTAGAGAATATTGCCGATATCTGCCAGGACAGCATGCTGGAAATACGTAATTACATGGACAGCCTGGACGGCCGCGAGATCAACTGGCCAAGCTGGCTGGCTGATTTAAGTCAATATTGTTTTAAGACCATGGAAGCGCATGGCATAAACTTTGAGATGCATAATGTCTTAAATCCCAAGGCCTGCCGCCCTTCGTCTCTCTTGACTATGAACATGTTTAAGATTATCAGGGAAGGCCTGACTAACATTATTAAACATGCCAGGGCTGGCAAGGTACAACTTGCTGTTATTATAGATGGTGAGACCCTGCGTCTTAACCTGACCGATGATGGCAGGGCCAAGGCCGGTGACATTGAGCGCAACAGACATGGCCGGGGAATATTGAGCATGCGGGCCCGCTGCCATGATTTGGGCGGTGAATTGAGTTTAAGGGCAGAGAATGGCTTGAATATTGAGATTATAATTCCCCTGCAGGCGGATTCGGAACACCTGGTTTGTCGGCAGGAGAATGTTTGAATAGTTGGTACTTTTGGATATCAGGCTGAATAATTACAAAGAGGGAGCAAACTATATGCAAATTATGATTGTCGAAGATAACAGTATGCTGAGGGATAATCTTTTGCTGCTCTTAGGCGGTGAGCCGGATATGGAGATCGTGGGCAGTTATGGTTCGGCCGAGGCAGCTCTCGCCCAGCTTGAGGGCAAAACTCCTGATTTTATGCTGGTTGATCTGGGACTGCCTGGGATGAGCGGTATTGAGCTTATTCGGCTGGTGAAGGAAAAACATCCCCTGATGGATATTATGGTGCATACGGTATTCGATGGCCGGGACACAGTATTCGCCGCCATCAAGGCCGGGGCCTCGGGCTATATCCTTAAAGGGGCGACGCCAAGAGAACTGATTGAGTCAATTCATAATCTCTGCCAGGGTGGTGCCCCCATGAGCCCCAAAATCGCCAGGGCTATTATCAGTGAGCTGCAGGAGGTTAAAATCAGTGAGGAGTACATACTGTCGGCCCGGGAAAAAGAGATATTATCCGGCCTGGAGCTTGGTAACACCTATAAGGAACTGGCAGCCCTCCTGAATATCAGCCCCCACACTATTCATTCCCATATCAAGAAGATCTACGAAAAGCTGCACGCCAAAAGCCGCCGTGAAGCACTGACCAAGGCCAAGCGCAAGGGCATAATATAAGGAGAATTCAGGTGGCGGCGGGCTACCAGACAATGGCAGGCTGGCCATATTGCTCAAGATAGGCATTACATTTAACGAATACGCCGGAACCAAGAAAACCGCGATGAGCGGAGAGCGGTGATGGATGGGTGGTTTTGAGAACACAGTGCTTACTTTGATCGATGAGCTGGGCCTTTTTCTGGGCAAAGGCCCCCCAGAGCATAAAAACCACATGCTGACGCTGTTGAGAAATTGTCTTGATTATATCGTCGGTGAGCTTTTGCCAGCCAAATCCGGCATGGGAGTTTGATCTCCCGGCAATAACAGACAGGCTGGCGTTTAACAGTAAAACCCCCTGCTTCGCCCACCTGCTTAGATCTGGCGAGAATTTCTGGGGCTCACCCTTATAGACACTATTCGTGATTTCCTGAAAGACATTTTTTAATGAGGGCGGAACAGGAATACCATCCCGAACCGAAAAGCAGAGGCCGTGGGCCTCGGAAACACCCCTATGCTCATTTATGTAAGGATCCTGGCCAATAATCACCACCCTGACCTCATTAAAGGGGGTCAGACGCATGGCGTTAAATACCATATCCTGCGGCGGATAAACCTTTCTACCCAGCGAGGCTTTACCATAGGCCTCATCCATCAGGGCCTTGTGATAGCCTGCTTTCATTAACGGTATTGTCTCTTCCCAAAGTGCCATAGTATTACAGACCTCATAATGTATGGATTCATGATCAATCCCGCATATTATCTTGGGGGCACCTTTGAACAATTGCCCCCTGCCCCCGGTGAATTATTACATAAGATCAACCTAAATAAGGTGACAAAAAAATTACCCTGTTATATAACATCAATCTATTTCAGGTTCAATTTAAACGGTTAACCATCAATAAAAGTTCCCTTTAAAAACCATGGATGAATTAATAAAAGAACTAAAAATAAAACTTATTGACACCCTTAATTTAATGGATGTCAGCCCGGATGATATTGATGAAAATGCCCAGTTTGTCGGTGGTGAACTGGGCATTGACTCCATTGATGTGCTTGAGATGGTGGTCATGATTGAAAAGGATTACCAGGTCACTATCAACAATAAGGAGATTGGCGAAAAGGTCTTTTCCACCCTGACGGCTTTGGCTGAGTATATCAGCGAAAACTCCGCACGGTTTTCTTCTTGAGCGATAAAAGAATATTTATTGCCGGAATGGGGATTATTTCCCCGCTTGGTGCCAATCTGCTGACTACGGAACAGGCCCTTTGGAATAATAAAAGTAAAATTGCCCCCTTAGGGCTTTTCCCGCTCAGGCAGAAGGCGCCGCTGCCGGTGGGAGAAGTCAAAACCATCCTGAGGCAGGATGTTTCTCTACCCCGCACCCATCAACTTGCCATCCAGGCCGCCGACCAGGCCATGGCCGAGTGCGATCTGCCGCCCGATGCGGTGATCTTAGGCACCACCACCGGCGGCATACTCACTACCGAAACTCTGCTGACCGAGGGCGAAAACCGGCCCGCATGTTATCAGTATCACGGCCTAACTTCTGTCTGCGAAAAGCTTGCCCAACGCCATGGCTGCACCGGGCCCGCTCTTACTGTTTCAACCGCCTGCTCCTCCAGTGCCGCGGCCATTAAAATTGCCGTGGAAATGCTCCGCAGAGGTGAGGCCGTTAGAGTACTGGTGGGGGGAGTTGACTCCCTTTGCCGCTTAACCTATTTCGGTTTTAATTCCCTCCAGCTTGTCGATCCTGAGGGTAGCCGGCCGCTTGATAAAAATCGCCGGGGCATGTCCGTGGCGGAAGGGGCGGCCATGTTGCTCCTCACGGTTGAAAAAACCGATAAGATAATTGCTGAAGTTCTTGGAGCGGGACTTTCATGTGACGCCTATCATGCCGCCGCCCCGCATCCTCAAGGCGAAGGTGCTTACCGAGCCATGCAGGCGGCGCTTAATGATGCCGGCCTCGGCCCGGCCGATATTGGCTATATCAGCCTGCATGGCACCGGTACCCCGGATAACGACCTGGCCGGGGCCCGTGCCATTAATAAATTATTTGATTTTACACCGCCCCACCTCTCTTCACTCAAAGGGGCAATGGGGCACAGTCTGGGGGCGGCCGGCGCCATAGCGGCCGTTATTGCCGCCCTGATTGTCTCTCGGAACATAGTGCCCGCCAATACCCGCTGTAAAGAACCTGATCCAGCGCTTTGTCTCACCCCCATAACTACCCCGCTCAGCCAACCGGTTGCCGCGGTATTATCCAATTCATTCGGTTTTGGCGGCAACAATGCCTCTCTGATAATTACACCGCCGGGCAAATTTACCTGCCCCCATAGGCCTGCCGCCGCCAGGGCCTGGACAATAATTGGCAGCAGTTGTTTAACCGGCGCCGGGGGTAAGGATAAGACCATGGCGGCCCTCTGGCTTGACCAGCCCATAGCCGGAGCGCTTTCTTTAACTGAAATTTCAGCAAATCTTCCGGCCCGCGCGGTGCGACGCTTAAAGCGGCTGCCCAGGATCGCCCTGGCTCTCGCGGCGGCGGCCCAGGATGATTCAACCGCCGCCAGCCCCAGGGCTGTTTTCATGGGAACAGGCTGGGGGGCTCTTTCAGAAACTTATGATTTCCTTAAACGTCTCCGGGAGACCGCTGAACAATTCCCCAGCCCCACGGATTTTATCGGCTCCGTCCACAATGGGCCGGCCAGCCAGATTGCAATTATGTATAACTGCACCGGGGCCAATATCACCGTTAGCGGCGGCGATTACTCCTTTGAGCAGGCCCTGCTGAGTGC
>JAJSAA010000064.1 GCA_024274995.1 Deltaproteobacteria bacterium | reverse complement strand
TCTACCTGTTACTCGGAGGAGGTGCTTAAGATGTCTCGTCCCCTGTTTTTAAAAAATGGCCGGATAATAGATCCAGCCAATAATATTGACCGGGTAGGTGATCTCCTGGTGGTGGCGGGTAAATGCCAGACGCCGGTGGATTCTCCACCGGTTGATGCCGTGGAGATTGATCTGACCGGTAAATGGCTGCTGCCGGGTCTGATTGATATCCATGTTCATCTCCGTGAACCGGGAGAGGAATACAAAGAAACCATTGCCTCGGGAATGGCGGCGGCGGTAGCCGGCGGTTTCAGCGCGGTGGCCTGTATGCCCAATACCAATCCGCCCTTAGATTCAGAATCGGCCATTGCCTTTGTCCGTGAGCGGGCTCGATTGGCAAAAGGGGCCAGAGTCTATCCGGTGGGTGCCATCAGCCGGGGCAACAAGGGGCAGGAACTGGCGGATATGGGTGAAATGCGGCGGGCCGGGGCGGTGGCCTTTTCTGATGACGGTCATCCGGTGGCCGACAGCCAGCTTATGCGCCGGGCTCTGGAGTATGCCAGTAATTATAATTGTCCAATTATCTCCCATTCCGAGGAGTTGTCATTAAGCCGGAACGGGGCCATGAACGAGGGAGCTTTTGCCACCCGCCTGGGGCTGCGGGGTATTCCGGGGGCCGCCGAGGAGATTATGGTCTATCGGGATCTGGCCCTGGCGGCCTATACCGGCCAGCGTCTCCATCTGGCTCACATCAGCACCGCTGAATCGGTGGGCCTGATCCGCCGGGCCAAGGCCGCGGGTTGCCCGGTGACCGCCGAGACCACCCCCCATTATTTTTCGCTGACCGAGGAGGCGGTGGGCAGCTATGACACCAACGCCAAAATGAATCCGCCGCTTAGAACTGCGGCCGATGTAGAAGCCATCAAGGAGGGCCTGCAAAACGGTACTCTTGATGCCATCGCCACCGACCACGCCCCCCACAGCGAATTAGAAAAGGAAGTGGAATTCGCCAAGGCCGCCAATGGCATTATCGGCCTGGAAACCTCCCTGCCCCTTGCCCTCTGTCTGGTTCGGGAAGGGGTTATTGATGAAAGGCGCCTGGTGGAGTTGATGTCCATTAACCCGGCCCGCATCATCGGGGTTGAGGGTGGTTCCCTAACCACGGGGCAGAGGGCCGATATAACGGTGGTTGATCCCACTTTAAATTTTTGTTATGAACGCCAGGATATTGTCTCCAAGAGCAAAAATTCGCCTTTCATCGGCCGCCATTTTACCGGCAGGGCCGTTCTGACCATCGTCGACGGTGAGATTGTCTATGATGCCAGATGACAGGGATCAGGAAACAGGTGACAGAAAATATTTAGCTGTCTTTTATAAACGGGATAAAAAAATAAAAAATGTATTTTCAGGATATTATATTTGAATTGAGTCGTTATTGGGCTGATATGGGCTGTGTGATTCAGCAGCCCTATGACATGGAGGTCGGGGCCGGCACCTTTCATCCTGCTACCCTGCTGCGGGCCCTGGGTCCGGAACCGTGGCGGGCGGCCTATGTTCAGCCCTCCCGGCGGCCCACCGACGGCCGTTATGGGGAGAATCCCAACCGCCTGCAGCATTATTATCAAT
>JAJSAA010000063.1 GCA_024274995.1 Deltaproteobacteria bacterium | reverse complement strand
GGGTTTATTTACTCCACCGCCCTGCCGCCCGCGGTGGCCGGGGCTGTTGCCGCGGCCCTTGATCTTCTGCCAAAGCTTGATAATGAGCGGCGTTACCTCCAGGAATCAGCCCATTATTTAAGAGAAGGGCTTCATAATCTGGGCTTTTCCACCGGTTTTTCCAGCAGTCAGATTGTCCCGCTTTATACTGGAGCCGCGGGTCGGGCCCTTGAACTTAGTAACTACTTAGAAGAACAAGGTATCCTGGGGGTTGCCATACGACCGCCCACTGTGGAGCCGGGTCAGGAGCGTATAAGACTGGCACTCTCGGTTCTTCATACCCGAAAACATTTAGACAGACTGCTTGATGCCCTTGCCAGCCGTGCGTAGAAATATTTACCTTCAGCATGGCTGGGGTCTGCATGCCGCCACCTGGCAGCCCTGGGTTCTACTGCTTAAAGCCTACAGCCCTGCCTGTCTTGACCGGGGTTATTGGGCGGGGCATGCTCACAAGCCGCTCTTCAATAAAGCGGGGCGGAATTTAATGATCTGTCATTCCCTCGGACTCCATTTTTGTCAACCATGGTTCAGCAAGATTGATTTTTTAGTGATAATCAGTGGATTTATCCATTTTCACGGCAGCGGAGTTCAAGAAGGACGTTTCAGCCGCCGACATATTAAACGAATGGGCCAGCGCCTTGCCGATAATCCACTGGCTCTGCTGGCCGATTTTTATCGGGATTGTGCCGCGCCGCTGCCGCCCCCGGTTGATGACAGACTTAATATTAAACTTATAAAAGCTGACCTTGAACTTTTGGACAAGAGTGAACTTGATGTTAGAGAGCTGATTCAAAAACCATGTCTGATATTACATGGCGCTGAAGACCGCATTGTCCCCGAGGTCAGAGCCCATGCCCTGCATGAATTATTGCCAATGAGCCGTCTGCGGATTATACAAGGGGCCGGACATGGCCTGCCATTCACCCATAGCGCTGAATGCTGGCGGATGATCATGGCCGAAAACAATTTTCTCCCCTCCTGAATCAGGTGTAAACACGCCCCAATGAAGAAACGCATTGCCAACAACTTTTCCCAGGCAGCCGCTAATTACGATAAATTTGCCCTGGTGCAAAAAAAAAGTATCGTAACTATGGCGGGATTACTGCCCCTGCCCCATAATCTGCCGCCCGGCCCGGTGCTGGAGATTGGCTGTGGTACCGGCAGACTGAGCCAAAAATTATCAACCGCCTTCCAGAATCGCTCCCTTATCTTCACGGATATGGCGTCCGGCATGATAGAACAATGCCGGCAGAATCTAACTCAAGCCCTTCATTTCCCCCGCCATATCTGGCTGGTTATGGACGGAGAAGCCCTGGCGGCCCGCGGCTGCGCCCTGATTGTTTCAAGCCTTACCATGCAGTGGTTTAATGATCCGGCCTCGGCTTTGGGGGATATTGGCGATATTTTACGGGATAAGGGGCAAATCCTGTTTTCTTATATTGGAGCTGATTCCTGCCCGCAATGGTGGCAGGTTTGCGCTGAATTACAATTACCCTGCACCATTAATCCCCTCCCTGACCATCGGCACCTGTTGCCTTTATTAGAGGGCAAGTTCAAAGATATAAAACTCTGGAGTGAAGATATTGACATTGAGTACGCCACCGTGCGGGATTTTTTCTATTCCCTCAAGAAAACCGGAGCCGCGACTCAGCTCAAGGGCCTGAGATTAAACAGCTCCGAGATGAGAAAACTCCTCAAAGGCTGGCAGCTCAAACTTGGCGGCGGCCCTCTGACAATGACCTATAACATTCAATATCTAAGAGCGGTGCGATAATGGATTTCCCGGCCCGATTCTTCATAACCGGCACCGGCACCGGGGTCGGCAAAACAATAGTGGCCGCTATTCTCCTCACGGGACTTAAATATCACTACTGGAAACCAATTCAGAGCGGCATGGAAGAAGAAACGGATACCAGTGTCGTTCACCGCTTAAGCGGCCTGAGCCCAAGTTTTTTCATGGACGAGGCCTATTGTCTGCCAAAAGCGGCCTCACCCCATATCTCCGCAGCGGCAGCGGGAGTTAAAATTGAATTTACTCACCTTAATCTGCCGGCCGACAGCCCGAATATTATGGTAGAGGGGGCTGGCGGTCTGCTGGTGCCCATCAATCGTAACAGGCTGATGATAGACCTCATCAGCCATCTGCAACTGCCGGTTATCATCGTCACCAAAAGCGGCTTAGGCACCATCAATCATACCCTGCTCAGCCTTGAGGCGCTTCAGAAACGGCATATACCTGTTTTAGGGGTGATTATGAACGGAATAAGAAACGGTGGCAATAGAAGGGCAATTGAGGAATACGGCCACAGCCCCGTCCTGGCCGAGATTGAGCCATTAACCGTCTTAAACAGTACAAGTCTGCAAGAGGCATTTAAGAAATATTTTACGTAAGCGCTCAACAAACTGCACTCTTGATTTTATAACATCTCGAAATGTAGCGGTACGACTACGATCGTATGCGAGCGTTTCAGGGACACCCTGCTGTGCGTAATTAAGTGCCCCGATAATTTACCCCCCCCTGTATATCGGAGTCTCGCAGACTCGCTTACCTGGGGGACTTTTAAATACGTGCAACAGGGTGTTCATGGAACGCTTACTATTTTACTGACAGCCGATGGCCTGATAGTCAGTAAAGGCGTAGGCGCTGTGTTTATGGATTGATTCAAAGCTCTCCACCCCCACGGAAAACCAGGAAATATCGGGATGGGCCATGGTTAACTGCGCCACCTTACGGACGACATCCTCAACAAACATCGGATTCTCGTAGGCCTTCTCGGTGACGTGCTTTTCGTCTGGACGTTTCAAAAGACTGTAAACTTCGCAGGAGGCCCCTGATTCCACCAGTTCAATGAGGTCTTCAAGCCATATAAATTTCTTAAATTTTACATTCAGGTTAATTTCGGCCCGCTGATTATGAGCCCCGAACCGGCTGATTTCTTTTGAACAAGGGCAAAGGGTTGTGGTGGGAACCCAGACAGAAATGGTGAAATCCTGCCGTTCACTCATCCGGCAGCTGAACTTACAGGCGTACTCCATGAGGGAAGGGGTTGAGGTGACGGGGGCGTGTTTCTCGATAAAATAAGGGAATGACATCTCGATCATGGCTTCATCGGCCTGCAGCTTCAACCTTAGTTCATCTACTATCTCCGGGAAAATATCCGGCTTTATATCATCCTGATAGCGTTTTATAATATCAAGAATCACGGCCACGCAGGTTTCTCGAACTCCGCTGGGCATATTGGCCCGCAGACCAAGACTCGCTACGGTTGACTGCAAGCCGCCGCCCTTCTCACGCAGACGAATTGGGCAGTGGATATCCTGCACCCCGACACTATTTAATTTCATGGACATGGTAATTATTCAGCCTGATGTATGAACCTATTGCAAATAGCGGATTTTATGTAACTTATAGTTGTTCCAAGAGAACAAAATAAATGATTATAGTGTGTGAATAAAAGAATGCATCTCCCCGTTGCAAATATCCGTAACTTATCGTCGAACGATTT
>JAJSAA010000007.1 GCA_024274995.1 Deltaproteobacteria bacterium | reverse complement strand
CTTTTCCGGCATGGATCTGTCCGATGTCAATTTCAAGGAGAGCTTTCTCGAAAGATGCGATTTTGAGGGCGCTAATCTTCAGGGCGCTAATTTCAAATATGCCGATCTAAAGGGCGCCAATTTCAGAAACGCCAACCTTACCGATGCCTATTTAAAGGGGGCGGATCTCTATAACGCCAATCTGGCCGGAGCCAATCTAAAGGGCGCCGATCTTAAAAACGCGGCGTTAGACGGAGCCTATCTCGCGGGCAGCACCCTTGCCAGGCAGGCGGCTAAAGATAAATGAGACATAAACAGATCATCTTCGGCCGTAGGGGCGTATTGCCATACGCCCTTTGCCATACACCCTTTTTAAATAAAGGAGGAGAAAAATGCCATACGTCAATATCAGGGTAGCAGGTAAATTACAGCGGCACCAGAAGGAGGAGATATGCGCCGGGGTAACCGAGGTTATCGCCCGGGCGGCCAATAAACCCAAAGATTCTATTTTGGTCTTTATTGATGAGGTTAAACACGAAAATATCGCCAAAGGCGGTAAATTATTACCAGATCCTGCTTGATGATGACTAAAACCGAGGCCGAGCAGCGTCTTACCGCACTGCGTGAAGAGCTTGCTTATCACGCCCGGCGTTATTATATCCTTGATGACCCCACCATCTCCGACGGCGAATATGACGCGCTGTTTCGGGAATTACTGGATATTGAGGCCCGTTTCCCCGCCCTGATAAGCGAAGATTCGCCCAGTCAGCGGGTGGGCGGGGCACCGCTGGCCAAGTTTAACCCCATTAGCCACCGTTCTCCGATGTTGAGCCTTGAGAACGCCTTCAGCCAGGGAGAAATGGTTGATTTTGAGATACGTCTGCAGCGTTTTCTGCACCTCGACGCCCCACTGATCTATGCCGCCGAACCCAAGCTGGACGGTCTGGCAGTGGAATTGATTTACGAGAATGGTCTCTTAAAGGTGGGGGCAACCCGTGGTGACGGCCGGACAGGTGAGGATATAACGGCCAATATAAAGACCATTGCCGCCATCCCCCTGCGGCTTACGGGCAGAGTGCCGGACATTCTTGAGGTGCGGGGTGAGGTCTTTATGACCACTAAAGGTTTTAAGACTCTAAACGATGAACGTCTGCGCGGCGGCGAGCCGCCTTTTGCCAATCCACGCAATGCCGCGGCCGGTTCTCTGCGCCAGTTGGATCCTAAAATTTGCGCCGCCCGACCACTGGATTTCTTCTGCTATGCCCTGGGCGATCCCGCAGCAAGTCCATGCCGGACTCATCTTGAATCCCTTGAATGGTTGCAGGAACTGGGCTTTAAGCGTAATCCCCATGTCGGATTATGCCGGGGTATTGACGAAGTAAGCGCTCATTTCAACTATCTTCAGGAACAGCGGCCGCGCTTACCCTATGAAATTGACGGCATGGTGGTCAAGGTAAATGATTTTGACCTGCAAAACCGGCTGGGCAGCAAGGCCCGCAGCCCGCGCTGGGCTGTGGCCTGGAAATTCGCGGCCATTCAAGCCACTACGAGATTGGTGGATATTGAATTTGGGGTGGGCCGCACCGGAGCCGTTACCCCGGTAGCGGTTCTGGAACCGGTGGATGTGGGCGGGGCTGTCGTGCGCCGGGCTACCCTTCATAATGAGGATGAGATCAAACGCAAGGATCTGCGCCTTGGTGACATAGTGCTGGTCCAACGGGCTGGCGATGTTATCCCCGAAATTGTCAAACCCATTGTTGAACAGCGCCAGGGTACGGAACGTCTGATAAAGATGCCCGATAATTGCCCGCGCTGCGCGGAACCCCTGCAACGCCCTCAAGATGAAGTTGTAAGCCGCTGTCCAAATCCCCTCTGCCCCGCCCAGTTAATTAGAGCTTTAATCCATTATACCAGCAAGGCAGGGCTGGATATTCCCGGTCTTGGCCGCCGGGCCATGGAGCAGCTCTACAATGAAGGACTGGTTAACAGTATTCCGGATATATATAAATTAACCGCCAAAGAACTGGCCCCCCTCGAGGGCTGGGGCGAGAAGTCGGCAGCTAATGTGGTGCAGGCCATTCTTGCCAGTAAGAAGGTGCCTCTCTCCCGTTTCCTGGCCGCCCTCGGTATTCGCTATGTAGGGGAGGTTAACGCCCAGCTGCTGGCCCGAAATTTCAGCGATTTGAATGCCCTGCGCCGAGCCTCTCGTGAAGATCTCCTCGCCGTGGACGGCATAGGCGCTCAAGCGGCCGACAGTCTGCGGATTTACTTTGCCAGCCAGACTGTAAATGAGATGCTGGAGCAATTATCGGCCCTTGGCCTTAAATTAACTAACGAAGAGTCGGCCTCTGACCTGCCTCTCGCTGATAAATCTTTTGTCTTCACCGGCAGCCTTACGATGTCCCGCAGCGAGGCCAAGGCCAGGATCAAGGAATTAGGGGGAAAGGTGGTTTCAACGGTAAGCAAAAAATCCATTGTGGTCTGCGGCACCAAGGCAGGCAGTAAGGAAAAAAAGGCCCGCGACCTGGGCTTTAAAATTCTCAGCGAAGACGAATTTACCGCCTTATTAAGGAGTAATTTGCAGCCCCCGCTGAATGGTTAAAAAAATCTCAGGATAGAATTTTTTTAAACTTTGGATACCACGATTATGGGGTTAATCAGGATACATGCTGTTATCAGCGGCCGGGTGCAGGGTGTT
>JAJSAA010000062.1 GCA_024274995.1 Deltaproteobacteria bacterium | reverse complement strand
GATTCAATGGCCTCCAGGTTATGACGGGCGGCGGAGAAGGGTGAGATTTCAGCCAGGGCAAGATCGGCGTTGCCCAGGATTGCCATCAGCAGGTTGTTAAAGTCGTGGGCAATACCGCCGGCTAATACCCCAAGGCTTTCAAGTTTCTGGACATGCTGCATTTGCAGTAATATCTGTTCCTTCTCCTGCGCCTCTCGTTTCTGTTCGGTGATATCCATGATGGTGCCCACTATGCCGGCAACTTCACCACTGTCATTATAAAAAGCGGCTTTGCAGAGCAGGACATCGCGGATGCTGCCATCGGCATGTTCTACTTGAGTTTCATGCTGCTGACGGCCGCCCTTCTCCCAAAGTGACTGGTCGGATTCTGCGTAGATTTCCGGTAATTTAGGATGGGCGGCGTTTTGAGCGCTGCAACCGATTATCTCATCACAGCTGCAGCCGACAAAGTCCGCAAAGGCCGAGTTGCAGGCCAGGCATCTTCCCTTATGATCCTTGCAGAAAATAGGGTTGCGGACCGTGTCGATAATGGTTGACAGTAAGGTCTCCTTTTCTTGCAGGGCGTGGTAGCTGGTGGTGTTTTTTATGGCCA
The DNA here is from genome assembly GCA_024274995.1 of Deltaproteobacteria bacterium. GTDB lineage: Bacteria > Desulfobacterota > Desulfobulbia > Desulfobulbales > VMSU01 > JAADIV01. Next base: position 5,701 of record JAJSAA010000062.1, on the reverse strand, counting down.
CGGCCGACTGATTGGCTAGGGATTGATAGATGATTTGTTCGGCTTCAGTAAAGGTGTGGCGCTGTAGTGTATGGCCTATTAAAACGCCGAAGACCTCATCACCCAGCATCATCGGGGCGCATATGGCCGAGGTTATTTTTTTCTCAAAGACTATGGGTGGCACAGTGAAACGTTGTTCGGTCTCATGGTCGATAACCGTGATCAGCCGTTTTTCTCTGATCACCATGGTTGACAGGCCCTGCCCCTCGGTCAGGGTAAAGTTGTCGACCATTGTCTGCGGGAAACCGATGGTATGGCGGATGACTAAGGAATTATCCTGGTCGCCAAGGAGCAGGAGGGTGGAAAAATCAAGGTGTAATAAGTCCTTCGCAGTTTGGTCGCAGATCCGGTAAAGTTCCCGGTTGTCGGAGGTTAAGAGCAGTTTGTGGGAAAAACTCAGCAGATCGTTTAATAATTTGTCCCGTTCCTGCAACTCTCCGGCCAGGTCAGCCGCGTGGGATGCTATATCCGTCTCATTTTTCATAATTTGTTTTTGAATGTTAGACTTTTCGTTTTTTTCTCATAGTAGGTATAAAAAATAATCTTGGCTAATTTCTATCACGCCATCTTAAAATTTGCTATGAAAAAACTTACATTTTGGCTGGCAATTAGCATTTGTTTGGCTGTTTATTGAGAACAGAGAGCGTAGCCATATGTAGTATAGGTAGTATAGTGGTATGAGACCGTGGGACAGTATAGCTGTATGCCTTTTCCAGGGGCTTTTATCACCATCGGCTAATCAATTTTATGCTGATAAAAAAGTCCTACCCTCAAATGGGCAAGTTGGTTATACTGGCAAGTCGATTGTCGGCAACGGCTGCTGGTCAACGGGTTAGGTCGGCTCGGCTGATTCTCCTGGATTGTCCATGTTGTTTCTTTACAGGCCCAAAGAGAAATCAGGTTATAAATCAGTAGAGGTAATTTATGAAAATAATTGTTAATGGTGAGGAACGCCTCCTGGAGGCCGAGGTCGTGGTTGCAGATTACGTTCAATCTCTTGATCTTGATCCGGAAACGGTGGTGGTTGAGATAGACGGCCGGATAATCACCCGTCACGACTATCAATCCACCCTGCTCCTTGATGGTGCTGAAGTGGAATTAATCCGTTTCATCGGAGGAGGCTGAGATGTTAACTATTGCCGACAAGACATTTGCTTCCCGCCTCTTTGTGGGAACCGGGAAGTTTTCGTCCTCCGATATTATGCGTCAGGCCCTGGAGGCCTCCGAATGTGAGATGGTAACCGTGGCTTTGCGCCGGGTTGAATTAGATGATCCGGGTGATGATATTATGCAGGCCATTGGTGGCGGGAGATTCTTTTTTCTCCCCAATACGGCCGGGGCGCGAGATGCGATGGAGGCTGTGCGTCTCGCCCGTCTGGCCCGGGCGGCCGGGGGCGGGAACTGGCTCAAATTAGAGGTCACCCCCGATCCTCGTACCCTGCTTCCCGATCCAGTGGAGACCTTAAAGGCGGCTGAAGAACTGGTGCGGGACGGCTTTGTCGTTCTGCCCTATATCAATGCCGATCCGGTTCTGGCTTTGCGTCTGCAGGAGGCGGGGGCAGCGGCGGTGATGCCACTTGGCGCCCCCATCGGTACTAATCGCGGCCTTCTTACCCGCCCCCTTCTGGAGATTATTATTGAGCAGCTGGAGGTGCCGGTGGTTGTGGATGCCGGTATCGGCACCCCCTCTCAGGCGGCGGCGGCCATGGAGATGGGAGCTGATGCCGTTCTGGTTAATACCGCCATCGCTGTGGCCGGTGACCCGGTGGCCATGGCCGCGGCCTTCGGGCAGGCGGTTATTGCCGGCCGCCGGGCCTATAAGGCTGGTCTGGGTGCCATTTCCTGCCGGGCGGCGGCCTCGTCACCCCAGACCGGTCTCGAATTTCTGCGATGAATAACTTCAGTCTGCCGGATTTTAAGCAATTGCGGGATATGAGCCGCCGGGCCGATGACACCGCGGTTCAACAGGCCTTACGGACAAATAGGCCCACTCTAAAGGACCTTGCGGCTCTTCTGTCACCCGCTGCCGGCCGCCGGATTACCGCTCTGGCCGCTCGTTCGGCCGAGATTACCCGCCAGCGTTTCGGGTGCGCCATTCAGATTTACGCCCCGATTTATGTCTCCAATTATTGTGTTAACCGCTGTGTTTATTGTGGATTCTCCTCCGGTAACCGGATAAAGAGGCGGGTCCTGGATATAGATGAGGCCGCTCGTGAGGCGGAGCTTCTTAAGGGGCGCGGGGTTAATCATATTCTGCTGGTCTCTGGTGAGTCCCCGGAACGGGCGGGAGTCGATTATTTTGTTGCTCTGGCTCAACGGTTGCGGGATCATTTTGCCGCTATTTCCATCGAAATTCAGCCTCTCGATGAGGATGAATACGTCCAGCTCTTTGCGGCCGGGATTACCAGTGTGGCAGTATACCAGGAAACCTATGACCGTGAGTTGTATCCCACTCTGCACCTGAGCGGTAAAAAACGTGATTATGATTATCGTCTTGCCACCCCGCAACGGGCGGCGGCGGCCGGGATGCGGGAGGTCGGTATCGGTGCTCTTCTTGGGCTGAGCGATTGGCGGGCTGAGGGTATGGCTCTTGGCATGCACCTTGCCTGGCTACGGCATCAGTTTTGGCGTACAGCTCTTACTGTTTCTTTTCCGCGTCTGCAACCTGCTGCCGGGGGGTTTACCGCCCTGCAGCAGGTGGGTGAACGGCCGTTAAGTCAGCTCCTTTTTGCCCTCCGAATCTTCGACCATGATGTGGGGCTTTTGATTTCCACCAGGGAGGAGGCTCGTTATCGGGATGGCATGCTGGGACTGGGCCCCACCCGCTATTCAGCTGGTTCATGCACCGCTCCCGGCGGTTATAGTGATGAGCAGGAGGCCACTGAGCAGTTTGAGGTCGATGATCATCGCTCAGTTGATGAGGTCTGCGCTGTTATTCGTCAGAGGGGTCTGGAACCAGTACGTAAGGACTGGGACGCTGGTTTTCAGATGGCGGTCTCCGGCTGATTTATTGTCGATCTAATTAGACAATTTTATTATTTTATTATTTTATATAGGGGAGAAAATAATGGCAGATTTAAAGAAGATGTACTCAACAATTCTTGGCGATCATTTCCCCTTGGAGATGACCATTTCCTTTGGCGATCAGCGGCTGATCTATAAAAAAAGAACCTGGAAGATAACCACGGAGGATGGCAGTGTTGATGAGCGGGGTGTGCGCTATGGCGAAAACCCCAACCAAGAGGCCGCTCTCTACGAACTAATGAACGGTAATCTTACCTTGGGAGACTGTAAATTCATTGAGCCCGGCAATGGTCTGGTGAGTGCCATAAGCGATGAGGATATGCTCCAGGCCGGTAAGCATCCCGGTAAAATCAATCTTACCGATATTGATAACGCCTTAAATATCATCAAGTATATGCCGGAGACCCCGGCGGCGGTTATTTTAAAGCATAACAATCCATGCGGAGCCTCTTTGGGCGATTCATTGAGTGTGGCCTATGAACGGGCCAACCGGGCCGATCGTATTGCCGCCTTTGGCGGTTGCGTGGCCCTGAACCGAGCCTGTGATAAGGCTACGGCCACGGCGATCAGCAAAAATTATCTTGAGGTGGTAGTGGCTCCTGATTTTGAGGAGGGAGCGGTTGATATTCTAAAGAGCCGCAAGAATCTACGGATTGTCAAAATTCCCCGTATGGATCGTCTGCAGGACTATGAGCATTTCCGTTATGTTGATTTTAAGAGCCTGATTGACGGCGGGATTATCATTCAGCAGTCGGCCATTAACACTATTCGTTCCGCGGCCGATTTGAAGTCGGCGGTTACCACCTACAAAGGCAAAGAGTACAGGGTTGAGCGGGAGCCTGACCAGCGGGAGATTGATGATATGATCTTTGGCTGGGCCGTGGAGCACGGGGTCAGTTCCAACTCAGTACTATATGTCAAAGACGGCTGTACAGTGGGGGTCGGTACCGGTGAGCAGGATAGAGTCGGGGTGGCCGAGATCGCGGTTCACAAGGCCTATATCAAATACGCCGATGCCCTTTGCTTTGATAAACACGGTATCCCCTATGGCGATTTATTACTGGCTGTGGAGCAGGGCAGCCGTAAACAGTCAGAATTGGACGAAATTGATGCACAGACCAGGGCCGATAAGGCTGGCTTAATAGGTTCGGTGATGGTCTCTGATGCCTTCTTCCCCTTCCGGGACGGGGCGGATGTCGGAATCAGGCAGGGGGTGAGCGCCATTATTCAGGCCGGTGGTTCCATGCGCGATTTTGAGACCATTGAGGCCTGCAACGAGGCAGGTGTGGCCATGATGTTTACCGGTCAACGTTCCTTTAAACATTAATCCGGTGACTAAACGGGGCGGCAAAATCAGTGCCCTGGGAGAGGTACTGAGCGGTTATACAAAACGCCGTAACTGGCAGCGTCAACTGGGACTTAATCAGGTATTTCTCTTCTGGGATGAGGTGCTGGCCCCTGACATAACCGCTCACGCCCGGCCCAGGGTTATCAAGGGAAATACCCTGTGGCTTGAGGTCTCTGACCCGGTATGGAGCCAGCAGCTTCAATTTGAGACCAGAGCCATTCTGCAACGTCTGAATGGCCGTCTCACCGCCCTGTCTAAGGGTGAAGGTGAAAATTTGCAGCTGCGGGATATTCGTTTTGAGCTCTGCCATGGCCCCTGGCGGCCGGCAGTTAAAATCGAGGAGCCCCTTCCGTCTCCGGGGCCGGTTGATGCCGCCCGTCAGATTGAATTTCAGCAGCTGACCGCCGGCATGGAGGACAAGGAAGTCAGGGAGACCCTGCGGCGTTTGTGGTTGATTATGGAGTTGGGGAATATGAGGCGGAAGTCCGAGGCCGAGTAGGGTGTAAGTCCCGCTTCACTCATCTATAATAAAAAAATCAATGAGCTTAATCACGATTTTGTAAAAGTGAATCTCTGCCGCCTCGCTTACCCGTCCGGCAAAGGTAGTGAACCAGGGCCGGAAATAGGCCTTTAAAAATTCCTGTTCTGCCTTTAGCATGCCGTTGGCGGTGAGTAAACCCAGGAACTCCAGTTCATTGACAATATGATCGGCTACTTCGTAATCATCGGTGAGTTCAAAGCCGTTTCGGCGGTAAAAATCTTTTACTTCATCGGTTGACTCGTTGAGCAGGGTTCCTGACTCGCTTAAATAAACGGAGCCATAGGGCGAGGCATAAGCACCGCCCGCCGCGCTGATGAAGAGGCGGGTATGCTCAACCTGGATAGTCTCAAGATCATGGGATGAGGTTGGGTCAAAGCTCAGAGATGCAGCCTCACCCTGCCATTGGAGTGAGTTGAGAAGCTCTAAAAGCTGTTCTTTAAAAATTGTATTCAGCCATTCTGCTTCCGGATAGCGCATGGCCTGAGCCAAGAAACGATAAACGGTGCTTAATGGTTGGTTCTCGGTCATGTTATTATTTTTGCAACTGCTTAGCTGCACTCCATATCGGAGTCTTCGCTTACCTTGCCCATTTATGGCTTCTTGAGTAGCACAAGTACGCTAAGAAATCATAAATAAACAGGTAAGTGTAAACTCCGAATCTGAAGCACATCTAAGCAGTTACAGCTCGGCGTTTAGGGCAATTTACAGTCACACCTAAATAGACTTCTGAGTTGTTCCGTCAAGGTTTT
>JAJSAA010000061.1 GCA_024274995.1 Deltaproteobacteria bacterium | reverse complement strand
TTTTTCAGGCCGGGATGAATATAATCGGCTGGGCTTTGGGCTTCTCTGTACGACATCTTATTGAACGGGTGGATCACTGGCTGGCCTTCGCCCTTTTGGCCTTTGTCGGCGGCCGGATGATTGTTGAGGCCTTAAAGACGGAGGAGACGGCGGAACGTGGTGACCCCACCCGGGGACGTACCATGGTAATACTGGCCGTGGCCACCAGTATCGACGCCCTCGCCGTGGGCTTGAGTTTTGCAGTCTTAAAGGTGAATATCTGGTTTCCGGCCCTAATTATCGGCATAGTTGCCGCCCTGTTCACCGCCCTTGGTATTTATCTTGGCCATTTCGCCGGGCGCTCATCACGTCTCGGCCCTAGGGTAGAGATTGCCGGCGGCCTGGTTTTAATTATTATCGGCCTTAATATTCTCCATGGCCACGGGGTGTTTTAGGCAACCCATTTAGTCCGAATCCGGCTGATTGCCTCCTTGACATTCTCCCGCTCACCAAAGGCGGAGAGACGGAAATATCCCTCACCACTGGGGCCAAAGCCGCTGCCCGGTGTGCCTACAACATGGCATTCCGCCAACAACTGGTCAAATAAATCCCAACTGGACATCCCCACCGGGTTTTTGAGCCATATATAGGGGGAATTCACCCCCCCAAAGCAGGTAATGCCCATTGTCGTCAGCCCCTCACGGATGAGGCGGGCGTTTTCGAGATAATAATCAATGGTCTCGGTTACCTGAGCCCAGCCTTCGGTAGAATAGACCGCTGCCGCCGCCTTTTGAACCGGGTAGGATACCCCGTTGAACTTAGTACCCTGCCGCCGGTTCCATAATTGGTTCAGGGAGATTTCATCCCCTGCCGCAGTCCGGCCCTTTAACTCTGCGGGAATAACGGTCAGGCCGCAACGCACTCCGGTAAAACCCGCTGTTTTGGAAAAGGAGCGGAATTCAATGGCGCATTGCCGGGCGCCGGGAATCTCATAGATGGAGTGGGGGATTTCCGCCTGGCGGATAAAGGCCTCATAGGCGGCATCAAAGAGAATTACGGCCTCGTTGGCAAGGGCATAGTCCACCCAGGTCTGTAATTGCGCCCTGGTGGCCACGGTGCCGGTGGGATTATTGGGATAACAGAGGTAGATGAGATCAACTTTGCTGGCAGGCAGAGCCGGGGTGAAGTTGTTTTCCGCTGTGCAGGGCAGGTAGGTGATGCCCTTATAATAACCTCGGCTGTCGGCCTCACCGCCGCGGCCAACCATAACATTGGTGTCATTATAGACCGGATAGACAGGGTCGCAGATGGCCGCCTTGTTGTTTAAATCAAAGATATCCAGGATGTTGGCGGTATCGCATTTAGAGCCGTCGGAAATAAAGATCTCCGAGGTCTTTAGTTCCACCCCGAGAGGCCGGTAGGCCTTGTCTATAACCACCTCGCTGAGCCAGGAATAGCCCTGTTCCGGGCCGTAGCCGTGGAAAGATTTCGCTTGGGATAGCTCGTCAACCCCAGTCCGGAAGGCCTCTATAACCTTCGGGGCCAGGGGTCTGGTAACGTCGCCTATCCCTAAGCGGATGATTTTCGCCTCAGGGTTCGCTACCGCGAACTGGCTGACCCGGCGGCCAATCTCCGGAAACAGGTAACCGGCCTTTAATTTAAGATAATTGTCATTAATACGCACAGTATATTGTCCTTATCGATTGTTTGATGGTCTCGTAAAAAAGTCAGGGCTTTGCGTTTTTACCATACTGACCTATTGAAATCATTAGGCGCAAGAAGTTGGTTTTTGACCTTTTACGAGACTCTCTTGTTGGTAAACTTGATAACAAGTTGAACATAAGTAGTCATAAAAAGATACAAAATATACTCATTTCCAACTTGAGTAAATAAAAAAAGGCCGCGATAATCATTTACCGCGGCCTTTCAGCGTGTCTGGCAGTTTTTGCCTACCCAATGGCTGCAAAATAGAAAAATTATTATTGCATGATCAGACGGGCGTTCAAAGGTTGAACTGGGCGGTTATTGTTAAAGCCCAAGGCCTTATTCAGCTTGGCGGCTTGAGCGGCAGATACGGTGGGATGGTTCTTCATAACTATCCAGAGTACCCCCTCCGAACATGGAGGGGTGGTCAGAGAACCGTTAAAACGGTAATAATCGTGGTTGGCCGGCAGTAAGTCGGCGGCATTAACGGTTCCCTCACTTTTGTTTTCAGTTCCAGGACTCATGGGCATATTTTCCCAGACTGAGGCTATGGTTTTGTTTGGCGCTCCCTCCTCATAAAGAATGGCTACCACTGCCAGATTACCCTGGGCATCGGCATGAACCAGATGGGCCTCAAGGGGAAACGATTTTCCGTTAATCTCATTCTCACTTGGGGTGTGGAAATGAAATTGCTTCAGGGTATAGCTGTGACCGTCAACAGTGAGAGTGCTGCCGTTCTGGTATTTAACTTCGATGGTGTGGCCGTTATTCAAGACCGTTGTTGGTGTTTTTTGATAATTGGTAGTTATGGGCGATAACTGGGCCTCCACCATATTACTCAGGTTTACCGGCGACTGGTTTACGCCGTTGCCGCAGGCGGAAAAAGCCGGGTTTAATTCAGCCCAATGCTCCGGCCCGCTATGGCCGCTGTAGCTCCAATGTCCGCCGGCCAGGGCGGTGGTGGCGGATAACAAAAGTGCGCCGCTCATCAATAGAAAAGTCTTTTTCATTTTGTTTCTCCTTTTTATTAGTTATTTTGTAGCCTTATGGCCAAAAATGAATAACCATTCATTACATGAAAATTATTTTTTTGCAATTAATAAATAGCTTGATCTTGTAAAAAGATGGAAAGAGATTATCGTTTTCTAACTATTCTTAAAAAAACACGGCCAATATTATTGGTCAAAAGATATCAAAATGAGTAAACATTATGGCATCTCCATTTACCCTGCACCGACAATCATCTCAATGCGCCGCCCGCCGGGGTGAAGTAACCACTTCTCACGGTGTCTTTCAGACTCCGGTATTTATGCCGGTAGGTACTCAGGCCACGGTAAAGGGGATGACGCCGGCAGATCTGAAAAATATTGGGGCCGAGATAATCCTTGGCAACACCTATCATCTTTACATTCGGCCGGGCTGTGAATTAATTAAGGAGTTTGGCGGGCTGCATAATTTTATGGCCTGGGATCGGCCCATTTTGACTGACAGTGGTGGTTTTCAAATTTTTTCGCTGCGGGAACTGGCCAGGATAAGTGAGGAGGGGGCGGCCTTTAAATCACATCTTGACGGTTCAGCCCTGTTTTTAAGCCCGGAGGATGCCGTGGAGGTGCAGGAGACTCTGGGGTCGGATATTATGATGTGTCTGGATACCTGCATTCCCTATCCGGCCGACCTGAATGAAGCCCGCCAGGCCACTGACCTTACCGCCCGCTGGGCTAAACGCTGCCGCGCGGCCCATCATCGGGATAAAGGCCAGTTGCTCTTTGGAATTGTGCAGGGCGGTATGCATAAGGAGCTTCGGGCTCAGGCCACTGAACAATTACTGGAAATAGGCTTTGATGGTTATGCCATGGGGGGGCTTAGTGTGGGCGAGCCCAAAGATTTGATGCTCGATATTACTGAATATACTGCCGCCCTCATGCCCAGGGATTATCCTGTTTATCTTATGGGAGTCGGTACCCCGGCAGACCTGGTAGAGGGAGTCTGGCGCGGAGTGGATATGTTTGACTGCGTGATGCCCACCAGAAACGCCAGGAATGGAATGCTCTTTACAAGCACCGGCAAGGTTGTTATAAAGAACGCTCGTTATCAACGGGATCAAAGGCCTGTTGATGAAAACTGCACCTGTTATACCTGCCGTAATTTTTCGCGGGCCTATCTAAGACATCTCTATATGGCTCATGAGATACTGGCCGCCACCCTCAATACCATTCACAATCTGCATTACTATGCGGGATTGATGGCCGGGATCAGAAAGGCTCTGGAAGAAGATCGTTACGAAGAATTTCGACGTGAATTTTATACAAAAAATCAATAAAGGAGAAGTGTTATGTTGGGAGTAAATATTGCTCATGCCGCTGGTAACGCAGCGGGAGGTAGTTTCGGTCAGAGCTTTATGTCGTTTGTACCGTTGATCTTGATTTTCGCGGTATTTTATTTTCTGCTTATCCGGCCGCAGCAGAAAAAGGCCAAGGAGCAGCAGACTTTTTTAAGTAATTTGCAAAAGGGCACCGCTGTGGTTACCCAGGGTGGTTTGCACGGGGTTATTACCGGCCTCACCGACACCGTGGTCACTCTCGAGATTGCGGATAATATACGGGTGAAGGTTGCTCGGTCTTATGTTATGGGATCGGCTAATTCGGTTAAATCCAAAGAGGTTTGCGCCCCCAGCGGCGGCTGAAAAATACCCCGGGGTTAACCTCATCGGGAATGAGGTATAATTTTGTTGCCGCTTTAATGATTTTAGGTTATTAATCCAGGCAGTTAAAATCATAGGCGCCCGTAGCTCATCTGGATAGAGTATCGGACTACGAATCCGAGGGTAGCAGGTTCGAATCCTGCCGGGCGCACCAGTAAAATTGAAACGGGGTTAAGTCGTATGGACTTAACCCCGTTTTTTTATAGCGAAAGGCAATAAACCACACTCAAGCGTGGGTACCACGAATAATCTCTCCTTCCACCATGTAGATTACCTCTTCCGCAATATTGGTGGAACGGTCGGCTATCCTTTCTAAATGACGGGCCAGAAGATAATTGTTAATCAGGCAGGCCGCCTGCTCAGGATATTTACTCACCTCGTTGGTAACCGTCGTGTATGCTTCATTTCTGAGGGCGTCAACTTCATCGTCCATGAGGAAAATCTTGTGGGCCATTTTGACATCCCTCTGCACCAGGGCGTCGAGACTCATTTTAAGCATGGCGATTACCTTCTGGGACATGGGTTGATAGTCAAACTTGAAATGCAGGAGGGTATGGTGTTTGATGGACTGTACCCGCATGGCAATTTTGACTGCGTAATCGCCAATACGTTCAATCTCACTGTTAATCTTAATCATGGCGATGAGAAAACGTAAATCTCTGGCCACCGGTTGATAAAGGGCCAGGATTTTCAAGCAGTCTTCCTCTATTTCGACCTCTTTCTCATCGATTTCATAATCGGATTTTATCACGTAGGAAAGTATTTCCTCATCATGACTGTTGATTGCCGAACAGGCCTTTCTTACTCGGTCTTCAACCAACGAGCCTAAATCTAAAAAATTTGTCTGGATTTTCTCCATTTCTTTATGGAAGTTTTGGTGCATTGTCTTCTCCTCGGGCTGCTACTATAATTGTAAGCGCTCCATGAGCACCCTGCTACACGCACTTAAGTGCCCAAACATACGTGGTATTGGGACTTAATTACGCACAGCAGGGCGTCCCTGAAACGCCCGCATACGATCGTAGTCGTACCACTACTTTTCAAGATGTTATAAAGTCAAGAGCGTGGTTTAGTCACTTTCAGGCCTTACAAAAGGTGGTTTTAACAAAAAAATCGATATATTGGGGGGCTGTCGCAGGAGGTCGGACTTCCAACGACGCCACCTATACGAGGAATCTAACCAAAACGACCAGTAATATAGCCTTCAGTCTCTTTACAGGTGGGATTGGTGAAGATATCACTGGTCGCACCGAATTCAACCAACTTGCCGAGATACATATAGGCCGTATAATCTGAGACTCTTGCCGCCTGCTGCATATTGTGGGTCACGATTACAATGGTAAATTTACCCTTCAACTCGGCGATTAACTCCTCAATTTTTGCCGTGGCTATGGGATCAAGGGCTGAGCAGGGTTCGTCCATTAAAATCACCTCCGGCTCAATGGCCAGAGCCCGGGCGATGCAAAGCCTCTGCTGCTGACCACCGGACAGGGCGGTACCAGACAGATGCAGTTTATCTGCCACCTCATCCCAGAGGGCTGCGCTCTTTAATGCCTTTTCTACCCGATCGGCAATCTCGCTGCTTGAGTATGAATTATGCAGTTTAAGACCATAGGCGATATTATCGAACAAGGTCATGGGGAAGGGGGTGGGTTTTTGAAAAATCATTCCAACCTTGTGGCGGAGGGTCAGAGCAGGAACCTTCGGATCCAGAATATTAACCCCGTCCAGCAGAATCTGGCCTTCAGTTCGAAAACCTTTGTGAAGTTCAAACATCCGGTTATATGTCCGGATATGAGTGGATTTGCCGCAGCCGGAGGGGCCAATAAAGGCGGTTACTTTGTTGGCCGCAATATCTAAGGTGTTGTCGAACAGGGCCTGCTTATCACCGTAAAAAAAATTGAGATTACGAACTGATAATCTAACCTCTTTTATACCAGATGGGTGCGAGTCAAAATGATCTTGACAGTCATTTTCAGCTTTGGTCTTCATCTTTTGAGTTTATCTCCTTCTTTTGCCGCCCAGAATTAACCGGGTGAAAATATTTACGATCAAAACCGCTGAGGTTATGAGCAGGGCCGCACCCCAGGCCTTAGTATGCCAGTCATCGTAGGGGCTCATGGCATAATTGAACATGACAACGGTCAGATTGGCCATAGGTTCATTCATGCTGTGCATCCAGTAAGGACTGTTCAGGGATGTAAACAAAAGCGGCGCTGTTTCACCGGCAACCCGCGCCACAGCCAGCATTACTCCGGTACCAATTCCTGGCCCGGCCGCCCGGAATATAACCCCACTCATCATGCGCCAATATGGTGCTCCGAGAGCCAGGGCTGATTCCCGCATCTCCGGCCCGATCAGCTTTAGCATCTCTTCCGTGGTACGGCTGACCACCGGCAGCATGATAATGGCCAGCGAGACAGCGCCGGCCCAGCCGGAGAAATGCCCCATGGTCTTGACCATGACAAGGTAGATGAAAACCCCGATGACAATCGACGGGGCGGAAACCAGAATGTCAGATAAGAAACGGGCTACCCGCCCTAAAAGATTATCGCCAAACTCGGCCAGATAGGTGCCGGCCATTATACCAAAGGGAACGGCAATAATCACCGCCGTCCCGGTCATGAGAAAGGTGCCGACAATGGCGTTGGCCAGCCCGCCGCCGCTCATTCCCGGCGGTGTGGGTAATTGGCTGAAAAAAGACCAGTTTATGGCTCCGGCCCCCTTTAAAACCACATCTGCTAAAATCCAGATCAGGACAAATAATCCCCCAAAGGCAGCCAGGCAGGAAACCGTTAAGACTGAGGCGTTGACCAATTTGCGACGTCTGATAATCATACTTCTTTACTCCTTAGCCATAACTGGGCCAGGCCAAGAACAACAAAGGTGATGAGAAATAGAACCAGCCCCAGTTCAACAAGGGACGACATGTATAACTGGCCGTCTGCCTCAGTGAATTCATTAGCCAGGGTGGAAGCAATGGAATTACCGGGGGCAAATAATGACCAGGAAAGATGATAAGAGTTGCCGATAACAAAGGTGACTGCCATGGTTTCTCCCAGGGCTCGTCCCATACCGAGGAAAACCGCTCCAGCGATACCTTTTCGGCCATATGGAATCATTATATCCCTGACAACCTCCCAGTTGGTGCAGCCTAGGCCGTAGGCGGATTCTTTCAGCGGTTGGGGTACCATCAGGAAAACATCCCGGATAACAGAAGAAATAAAGGGGATGATCATCAGGGTCAGCACCAGGCCGGCCGTCAGCATACCAATCCCCATGCCGTGACCGCTAAATAGAGGAATAAAGCCGAGCCAGTGTTTTAACCAGGGCTGGACGTAATTAGCCATGACGGGAGAGAGGACGAACAGCCCCCACATCCCATAAACAATGCTGGGGATGGCGGCCAGAAGTTCAATAGCTGTGCCAAAGGGGCCACGCAGCCATTGGGGTGCTAACTCCGCTAAAAAGATGGCGATGCCTATACTTATAGGGATGGCGAAAAACAGGGCGATAAAGGTGGAAATCAGGGTGCCGGCCACCGGAATCAAAGCCCCGAATTTTCGGGTTACCGGGTTCCATTCCATACTAGTCAGAAATGACAGCCCAAAAGCCTTGATGGAGGGTTGCGACTGCTGCCAGAGTACCACAATCATCGCAATAAAAATTACGGCTATACCCGCCGCAAAAAAGGCGGTGGATCCCTTAAATATTTTATCTCCCAAGGCTGTTTTGTTATGATCTTGCATAATTATTCTATCTTGAACAGTTACGGTTACAAGTTTGGGGGTAATTGACACTCTTCGCTGAACAGTTCTTTTTGCTTAGTTTTCCCGGGAGCTTTTTACGAATATATCAGCTTAACCATTGATGGCCTAAACATTTAATAAACCACAATCTTGACTTGATAACATCTCGGAATTTAGTGGTACGATCAGGATCGTATGCGAGTGCTTCATGAACACTTGCATTATAGCTGTTTATCTACGGTAATGCGATGTTGAAAATAAAAAAAGCCGCAGAAATAATAATTATCCCAAAGCGAGATGGGATAATATATTTTTCTGCGGCTGGCAAGCTTAGAAAATTAGAATATTGGCTCTCCGGCGGGGCCGTGTATATCTTTCCGCCAGGTTTTTTCAACCATTTTGACGACCTTGGCCGGCATGGGCACGTAGTCCAGCGACATGGCCGCTTTAGCGCCATTTTTGTAGCTCCATGCAAAGAATTTAAGAACTTCTTTTGCCTGTGCCGGTTTAGTTTGATTTTTATACATTAAAATGAATGATGCCCCAGTAATGGGCCATGATGTGGGTCCCGGCTGATTAGTCAACACCATGTAATAACCTTTTGCGTTGGCCCAATCTGCTCCGGCTGCGGCAGATTGAAAATTTTTAGATGTGGGTGCAACAAAATTACCATCATGATTCTGTAGAAGAGTAACCGTCATCTTGTTCTGTAGGGCGTAGGCGTATTCCACATAACCGATGGAGCCTTTTACCATCCGGACAAAAGCGGCCACGCCCTCGTTGCCCTTACCACCCATACCCACCGGCCATTGTACGGCCTTGTTGTTGCCGACATCTTTTTTCCAGTCAGGGCTTACCTTGCTGAGGTAATTGGTGAAGATCCAAGTAGTACCAGAGCCGTCGGAACGATGTACTACGGTGATTTCAGCAGCGGGTAAAGACAGGTCAGGGTTATTGGCGGCAATGCGGGAATCATTCCACTTGGTGATTTTGCCGAGATATATATCGGCAAGATTAGCGGCGCTCAATTTCAGCTTGCCCGAGGGTATTCCGCTTAAATGAACGACCGGTACCACGCCGCCCATAATCATGGGGAACTGCATCAGGCCGTATTTATTAAGTTCCGCTGGCTTCAAAGGAGCGTCAGAGGCTCCGAAATCAACCGTCTTGGCCTCAATCTGTCTGATGCCGCCGCCGGAGCCTATAGACTGATAATTAAGGCGCACCCCGCTGACGCGGTTATATGTGTAGGCCCATTTTGAATAAACGGGATATGGAAAGGTGGCTCCAGCTCCGTTTATGGTGACCGCTGCAGTCGCTTGGCAGGAAAAGCCAATTGCCAGCGAGATGGCCAATAAAATTATTTTACGTCCTGTTCTTAAAAATTCCATAGTCAGTATTCTCCTTTTGGGTAGTTAAAACTCTTGCAGGGGCGCGGCGGCCTCTGTCATATTTTGTCAGTAACGATTATTCAGGTGCACCACTGAAAAAAAGTTATCTTTGTTTTAGACAGAGACCGCCATCTCAAAAACTGGCCTGATGTTACATGGTGCATGTTAGAATTTTGTTAAGAAAAAATTAATTGTAGATTAGATTTGCTGGTGAAGCCACCAAATAACATAAATGAGAGACAGTCAATGGCTGGTCTTTAAAAATGAGAATAACAAATGAAGGGAACTCCATTGTTTAATTGACGCTTACCGTATTGTGGTGCGTTTGTGGTAGTTTCAAAGTGAAGTGTGCTGTTGAGGAGCCGTGTGCGTAAATAGCGCAAGCACGGTTCTGTGAGGGGCTTGGTTTTGCTATTAACTGGGGGAAAAAGGCAGGTGTCGCACGTAGTAGTCGCTTGCGACGAGGCGTTTTAAAGAAACATCTTAACTGCCTGAATCTTGGAGTTGTATGGCAAAATTGGTCTACTCGACCGTTAATGTAATTGGAGTTCATTGTATTCTTAGTACCAATTTTATTCCCTCCTCAACAATTGCCATAATTTTATTAGAAATTGTATGGACTTTTCCTGTTAAGAACGACTTGTCTATGGTGATTATTTGTGAAATATTAATGACGCTTTCTTTGGGTAATTTTGATTGTTTTGCTGAAAGTAACACATTCCCAGGCGCACCAGCTAAGCGCACATTTGTGGTTATGACGACTGCAATTATAGTGTTAATTTTGCTTTTATTAAATTCATTTGCCTGAACTATGAGTAATGGCCTTTTGTAACCAGGTTCAGACCCTACTGGTTCTGGTAATTCTGCCCACCATATTTCTCCACGTTTCATTACCATTCGTCTTTTTCCATCGAGTTTAATTGCATTGTTGAAAGTGCTTTATTTAACTTGGAATGTTTCGTTGAATAAATATCATTGAGCTGTTGAGTGATGTGGTTTGTTGGTTGCTGCTCAAGAAACTTAGCAACTGCTCTTGCATATAAATGGCTACGAGAAACACCGAGATTTTTTGCATAATTGTCTGCAGCTATAAATAATTTATCAGGTATTGAAATTGCGGTTTTCATAGGATACACCTCCTGTCACTCTAATAGTACTCTGAGTTTAGAATACCTGAACTCCAAGCATTTTGAGAACTGCAAAAACAAGTAGAAGAATTTGCATTCTTTATACTCTTATGGGCAATGCAAAATGTCTTGACGCCTTTTTGAAGAATACCAATATCAGAACCGTTATTCACAACGACTCAATCATGTTTCCTTTTGGCGCACTCAAAATACTTTCCTCTTAAGGGGAAGTATAACCAAGGTAATACCAACTGTCAATTGTTTTATTTGGGGGAGCGACCGGATAGGTCAGGAGCCTTTCGGCTCCCTACCCTCCTCAGAACCGTACAAGCGGGTTTCCTCGCATAC
The DNA here is from genome assembly GCA_024274995.1 of Deltaproteobacteria bacterium. Taxonomy (GTDB): domain Bacteria; phylum Desulfobacterota; class Desulfobulbia; order Desulfobulbales; family VMSU01; genus JAADIV01. The sequence goes on along the minus strand of JAJSAA010000061.1, from coordinate 113 downwards.
GGCTCAAGCACTCGTAAACCCTGTCTTCCAGGGCCAGCGGTTAGGTTGTTGACATTGTCGGTTTATAGTTACAGGCCTTACTTCGCATGGCAAAGTAGCATTTATACGCCGGA
>JAJSAA010000060.1 GCA_024274995.1 Deltaproteobacteria bacterium | reverse complement strand
TGCCTAACTTTTTCTGTACCACTTCAATTGTGGATGCCTGCTGAATGCCCCGTAAACTTGTGAGGACTGGATTGAAGAAGTAGCACAGCATAAGGGTTAGATACTGATCAAAGTGCAATTTTCTATTATGGTGTTGTTGAACCGAGTGATATCTTTGCAGAATGGGGAAAAGGTTTTTAAAATATTTAAACCCCTGGAGGGAGTCTGCGCTTATGTGTGATTGCTGGTTCGATTACGGTCATTACGGGTACGGCCTTGTGTTTGTCCTGTGAAAATCCAGTTGGAAGCTTGATAGCAAGTTCCTTTGTAACGAGAACGATCAACAAAGGTTTCGAGTAAATAAATTGGGTGGCCGTATTTCTGCGACCAATCAGAGCTGAGCCGTTTGGAGATAAGTGATAGGATATGACTTGCAAGATTGGGAACACACACCCAGGGTAGAATCAAAAATCGAGTGTTATTTGTTGTGAATTCCAAGTTTGCTTCTCGAGCCCGCTGATCCCAGCCAATAAAGCTGTCACGGGCGGCCTTGAACATCAGAGATAAGGTATTTGAAGTTTTCACCAACGGTATTTCTAAAACCAAGATAGTGATATTTGGCAAGTAAGCATTTAACCAAGCTGAGCTCAGCAGATTTTTGCAGGATAGGTGTTATGTCCAGGGGGAGTAACTTTTGTAAGTCGCAACCAATGGGGTCTTTGCGGTGTGGTATATCAGTAATAAAACGATTGCGAAAAGCATTCGTGGATTTTCGCTTTCTTGCCGGTAAGCAGATCAAACCGGCACGATCAAGTTTAAGAAGAAAAGTACGACAGGCCATGTCTTTGAGACGGCCATTATAAGTACGCCAGTTCCACAAACGACAAAGTTCTTCGGATAATCGTGTTCGCCCCCAGTCAGGATTGTTGACTAATAAATGTTTTATTGTATCAATATTGGGAGCCGTCTTTTTGCCTTGAATGGTGACCATAAATTTATTCATGATCGCCAGCATAAACCATGCCGAACACTATTGGGGCAGACCACGATTAATTGGTTATATGTTTGAATTGGTAGGGGCTCCCCTTGTGGGTGCCCTGTATTTGGTTACCACGTTCTATTTTGGGCACCCACAAGGGGAGCCCCTACGGGGGGATACAAAATTATGGGGAAAGCGGGAATAGCGGACAGACCACGATTAATTGGTTATATGTTTGAATCCATCACCATCATTGGATATATTTGAATTGGTAGGGGGGATACAAAATTATTGTTTTATTCGCTCAATTTTCACATTCAATTTAATTCGTCAAATCATCTATCCCCATAAGAGCGAGTCAGTACCTCCCTGGGCTTGGCACCATCTGCCGGACCGACAACCCCCTCCTTCTCCATCATCTCCACCATCCTGGCCGCCCGGTTGTAACCAACCCGCAGCCGCCGCTGAACCATGGAGATTGAGGCCTGGCCCGATTCACAGACAAATTCCACCGCCTCATCATATTTCTCGTCATATTCACTCTGGTCGATCTCGGCATTTTCCTCCGGCTCGGCGGCAATTTTCATCACTTCATCATCATATTTGGCCAGCCGCTGCTCTTTGAGGAAGGATACCACATTGTCGATTTCCTCCTCCGTTATATAGGCAGCATGAATGCGCAGCATGGTTGAAGCGCCCGGCGGCACAAAGAGCATGTCGCCCTTGCCGAGGAGATGTTCGGCACCGCTGGTATCAAGAATTGTCCGGGAATCAATCTTGGAGGAAACCTTAAATGACATACGAGTGGGGAAATTGGCCTTGATCAGCCCGGTCAGGACATCCACCGAGGGTCGTTGAGTGGCCAGAATAAGATGCATGCCAGCGGCCCTGGCCATCTGCGCCAGACGAGCCACCGAGGCCTCCACATCCTTGGAGGCCACCATCATTAAATCGGCTAACTCATCAATAATAATGACAATCAGGGGCAGTTTTTCGTCGGAGTTCTGGTTATAAGTAGTGATATTCTTAACCCGTTTTTCCTCCATGAGCCCGTAACGGCGTTCCATCTCCAGCACCGCCCATTGCAGAGCCCGGCTGGCCATTTTCGGATCAACCACCACCGGATGAAGGAGGTGGGGGATGTCCTCATAGGCTGAAAGTTCAATGCGTTTGGGATCCACCATCAACAGCCTGACATCTTCGGGTGAAGACTTAAATAATATACTGCAGATTATATCGTTTAACCCCACGCTCTTGCCGGCTCCCGTCGCCCCGGCAATGAGGAGATGGGGCATATCAGCGAGATTAGCACAGACCGGTTGGCCAACCACATCCTTGCCCAAGCCAATGGTCAGCGGGGCCTTGGATTTCAGGAATGTTTCATGGCCCAATATCTCCCGGATATAGACGATCTGGCGCAGGGGATTGGGAATCTCGATTCCCAGGGCGGCCTTGCCGGGAATGGAACCGACAATCCGGACACTGCTCACCTTTAGAACCATACCGAGGTCATTTTCCAGTGAAACAATGCGGCTTATCTTAACTCCGGGGGCAGGCGCGAACTCATAGGTGGTAACCACCGGCCCCGGCGAGATGCCAACAACCTTGCCCACCACCCCGAAATCAGCCAGGCTGGCCTCCAGCTTTTCGCTGACCTTAAGATAATGATCACGGTCAACTTCGATATTCTGCCGTTCAGGCGGCCGGTTAAGCAGAGTAATAGGCGGCAGGACGAACTCCCCTGCCGCCGCCACGGGCAAGGGCTCAAAAGCCCGCTCATCCTCTAACTCTATCTGAACCGGATCATGAACCGTGGGGGTACCGACAGGCAATGGTAACCTCTTTGCCGCCTTGTTCAGCGGCTTTGAGACGGAATCAGCCGCCATTGATTTTTCCAGGCCCCGGCCGCGCCGAAGATCACGGCACCAGCTCAGGAAACAGCCGCTACCGACAACAAGGCGATAAAGAGACAGACGCAGAGCGGCCATGGCGGAGAGCATAAAGAAGGCTAATATCAGAAGTACAAATCCTGGCCGCCCGAGCAGAGGGGTTAACAACATATATAACTGGCGGCCAACAACCCCGGCAGCGGGATAACGCTGAAAAAGGAAAAATACCTGGCCATGAGCCAAAGCAGCGAAAAAGGCACTGCTGCTCATGATAATTCCGGTGAGCCCAACGAGAAGCCAGGGCAGCCGTTCAATGGTATCCCGGCACCAGAAAAACTGCCAGGCAAAAAGGCAGGGAATGGGAATCAGCCAGAAGGCACTAAGACCCAGCATATCCGTGAGCAGACGGGCCGAAAAATAGCCCAGCCGACCGCCCCAGTTATGGGGAAAGATGACCGGTAATAATTCGTGTGAACGGGCAGGAGAATAACTTACAAGACTTATAAAGAGAAAGGCGGCGGCGAATTAGGCCACAACTGCGGTAATTTCCTGCCAGATTTCAGGCGGTTCAGGTTTAACAGCTTTATTGTTTTTTGCCCTGGCCATAATTTACCGCATCAAGAATACCGTTAATAAAGGGGGCGGAATCATCGGCACTAAACCTCTTGGCAATCTCAATGGCCTCATTAATGGCCACCGTTGCCGGAACCTGATCGTTAAAGGCAACCTCATAGACTCCGAGACGCAGGATATTACGATCAATAATCGACATCCGTTCCACTCGCCAGTTTTTGGCATTTTTGGTAATTAGACTATCAATCTTGCGGATATTCCGGCCGATCCCCTCTAAAAGTTCCCTGGCATAGGGCATCGCCTTCTTGGAGATCAAAAAATTCTCGCAGAGGGTATCAAGTTGAGCCTCCACCTCGTGGCTGCCATTAACATCCGCCTGATAAAGGGCCTGCAGGACGAGTTCCCGCGCTTTACGCCTGGCACCGGTCTTCAAACTAAAACTCACTCAGCAGGTTGGCCATCTCAATGGCGGCGGCGGCGCAGTCAGAACCTTTATCACCAGCCTTGGTCCCGGCCCGTTCAATAGCCTGTTCAATGGTGTCGGTGGTCAGCACCCCGAAAATCACCGGAATCCCGGCCTCGAGGCTCACCTGGGCGATACCCTTGGCCACCTCGCCGGCAACATAATCAAAGTGAGCCGTGGCTCCGCGGATAACCGCCCCGAGGCAGATCACCGCATCGTAGCGCCCACCCTCGACCATCTTCTTGGCTAACAAGGGGATCTCGTAGGCTCCCGGCACTTTGACCACCTCAATATCATTATCCTCAACCCCGGAACGTCGCAGAGTATCTAAGGCGCCATCCAGCAGACGCTCAGCGATAAAGGCGTTAAATCTGGCCACAATAATTCCAAACTTTTTGCCACTCGCCTGTAAACTGCCCTCATATATCTTCATAGACTCACCAAAATGTTTTTCAAGTTTTTTATGACACCAAAATCTTATAAATCAAGCAGATGCCCCATTTTATCCCTCTTGGTCTGCAAATACTTAATATTCTCGGGACAAGGTTCCATCTCAATGGGAGCCCGGCCCACAACCGTCAGACCATAACCATCAAGGCCGACTATTTTCTTGGGATTATTAGTTAAAAGGCGCATTTTACCGACCCCCAGATCCCGCAGAATCTGGGCCCCGATTCCATAATCTCGCAAATCAGCCTTAAATCCCAGCTTGGCATTGGCTTCCACCGTATCCATCCCCTTGTCCTGCAGATGATAGGCCTTCAACTTATTAACCAGGCCGATTCCCCTGCCCTCCTGATGCATATAGAGAATAACGCCCCGGCCCTCCTGCTCCACTATCTGCATGGCCACATGCAATTGGCTACCGCAGTCACAGCGCAGAGAACCAAAGATATCACCAGTCATACACTCGGAATGAACCCGAACCAGAACCTCCTTGTCCGGGGTTATATTGCCCTTGACCAAAGCGACATGCTCAAAATCATCCACATCGTTGGTATAGACAATGATCCTGAACATCCCACCATATTTGGTAGGCAGATCAGCCTCGGCGGCTCGATGCACCAAGGTATCCATCTTCATGCGATAGGCGATGAGATCGGCAATGGTGACAATCTTTAAGCCATGATGTTTAGCAAATTTTTTGAGATCCGGCATCCGGGCCATGGTGCCGTCTTCCTTCATAATCTCACAGATAACGCCTGAGGGCCGCAGACCGGCCAGGCGCGACAGATCAACCGAGCCTTCAGTCTGGCCCGTCCGTACCAGAACCCCGCCCTTTCTCGCCCGGAGCGGAAAAACGTGTCCGGGACTGACTATATCGTCGGGCCGCACATCGAGACGTGCCGCCACCTGAATGGTGCGGGCCCGGTCAGCAGCGGAGATCCCGGTAGTAACCCCGGTACGGGCCTCAATGCTCACCGTAAAGGCGGTTTCAAAGGGTGATTCATTCTTCTGCACCATCATAGGCAGCTGCAGACGATCTAATTGCTCCGAAGTCATGGTCATGCAGATAAGCCCCCGGCCATGGGTCGCCATAAAATTTATGGCATCGGGAGTGACCATCTGGGCGGCCATGTACAGGTCGCCCTCATTCTCACGGTCTTCATCGTCCACCAGAATAACCATTTTGCCGGCCCTGATATCGTCAATTGCCTCTTCAATAGTGTTTACTGTCATTTTCTATGTCCATTTTAAGATTCGAGTTCAGGGTAATTCCCAGCCCTCGCTGAATAGTTACTAAAATCGGTATACAAATTTTTGAATACGAAAGACTGTTTCAGACCCCTAGACCACAAACCCATGCTCAGCCAAAAAGGCCTGATTAATGGTATGCCCCTGCCCGTCATTATCACTATAGCTCAAAAGCCTTTCCACATATTTACCGATTATATCTACCTCGAGATTCACCTGATCACCAGGCCGCAAGGCCCCCAAAACAGTAACCTCCAGGGTATGGGGAATAATGGAGACCGAGAAAGCGGCAGTCTCGCAGCTATTCACAGTCAGACTTACCCCGTCAATAGTGATGGAGCCCTTTTCGACTATATAACGACCCAGCCCCTTGGGCACTGCGAAATGAAAAATAGTGAAATCACCGGCTCTTTTACGGCTTATAACTTCACTCTCCGCGTCAATATGACCGCTCACCAGATGACCGCCGAGACGATCACTCAGCCGCAGAGCCCGTTCCAGATTAACCTCGTCCCCCACACTTAATTTGCCAAGATTGGTACGGCTCAAGGACTCGGGTGAGACATCGGCCAGAAAACGCCGCTCATTTATCTCCCTCGCGGTGAGACATACCCCGTTTACCGCGATACTCTCGCCCTCGGCCGGATTGTCGATCTCAAAGGCGGCCTCAATGGCGAAGACCATACCACCGCCCGCCGGCCTGGCCGTATATATTCTGCCCTTACCCTGGATTATTCCCGTAAACACTTAGAAAATCCCCTCTATCATAACATCATTACCAAAATGTCGGCAGCAGTTAATCTCCCGCAGACGCGGGGCCTCATCCACACTGCCGAGCCCTAAAGGGCCAGCGAGAGGAACAGCGTCACCACCCATGAACAACGGGCCGTAAAAGAGGTTGGCCTGATCAACCAAACCCTGGCCCAGAAACGAGGCATGTACCTTACTGCCGCCCTCAACAAGAAGAGAGCTTATCCCGCGGCGGCCCAGTTCTCTAAGCATGAAATGCAAATCAGGCCGGCCCTGGCCGGCCGTCGGCAGTTCAACAATCTCAGCCCCGGCCGCCATCAAAGCCCCTTTTCTGCCCGCCTCCGCCCCAGCGGCACAAAAAATCAGGGTATCGGCAGGCGATTGCTGGGTGAGCATCCTGGCAGCAGGCGGCAGACGTAGAGAACTATCCAGAACCACCCGCAGGGGATCTTGATGGCCACCACCCGGCAGCCGGGTAGTGAGGGAGGGATCATCGTTCAACGCCGTGCCAATCCCCACGAGAATGGCATCCGCCTGATCCCGCAGTCTATGAGCAAAGCGCCTGGATCTCTCATTGGTTATCCAGCCCGGCCGGCCATGGGCGACCGCTATCCCACCATCCAGACTTAAACCAGCCTTCATAATCACCCAGGGTACCCCTCTGGTTACCAGCCTGATAAAGGGACGGTTGATCTTTCGGCACGCATCATCTAAAACACCAGTCGAGACGGTTAGCCCCTGACTCTGAAGATAAGCGGCACCACCGCCTGCCACTCCGGGGTTGGGATCCGGCATGCCGACCACCACCCGTTTTAAACCAGCCTCAAGCACCGCTTTGGTGCAGGGCGGCGTACGGCCTTGATGATTACAGGGTTCCAGGGTGACATAGATCACCGCCCCGCGGGATTTATCACCGGCATTTTGAATTGCCTTAACCTCGGCGTGCGGGGTACCGGCCCGTTTATGATAGCCTCGCCCCACCACCTAGCCGTTCCGGACAATTACCGCCCCCACCAGGGGATTCGGCGAAGTTCGCCCCTTGGCCTTCACGGCCTCGCGCAGGGCCATTTTCATATAGGCCTGGTCATTATCCTCAATCCTGTTTACCATCAACGTTCAGCATCCCCTTCAATTCAGCCATAAATTCGTTTAAATCTTTAAACTGGCGGTAAACCGAAGCGAAACGGACATAGGCAACATCGTCAAGCTGCCGCAGTCCCTCCATCAGACGTTCGCCCACCACGGAGATTTCAACCTCCCGTTCACCCATCTCCTGTAATTCCCGCTCCAGGCCGTCAACAAAATCTTCCAGCTGATTCATGGCCACCGGCCGTTTTTCACAGGCCTTTTTCATCCCGGCCACAGCCTTCAAACGATCCCAGGCCTCTCGACGACCGTCTTTCTTGATGAGCATAGGCATGGTAACCTCAAGACGCTCATAAGTAGTGAAACGACGCTCGCAGGCCTCACAAAGACGGCGGCGGCGGGTAATTGTAAAATCTTTATTAAGCCGGGAATCGACTACACGATTGTCGAGATGGCCGCAGTATGGGCATTTCATAATGAATCCTAAAGGCAGGAGAAAGGAAAATTACCAGATCCGTCAATTCGGGTTGGTATTTAAATCTGATGCAGGGGGATTCCGGCCTCCGCCATCATCATGGAGGTCAGAGAATCCGGATAGCCCTCTTTATAATAAACCTCTTTAAGTGATATATTAATCAGCATCTTGGTACAGATTGAGCAGGGCAGATTTGTGCAGTAAAGGACAGAGCCTTCAATACTGAAACCCAGATTGGCAGCCTGAATAATGGCGTTCTGCTCAGCATGCAGGCCACGACATAACTCATGCCGTTCGCCAGAGGGGATTCCCTGCTGCTCACGCAGACAGCCGACATCGAGACAATGCGCTATATGACTGGGAGCACCATTGTAACCGGTGGCGACAATTCGTTTGTCAAGCACCAGAATCGCCCCCACCTTACGCCGCAGACAGGTGGAGCGCTGAGCCACCAATTCGGTTATCCCCATAAAATATTGCGGCCAGGAAGGACGTTCACCGCGTTTATCCACCGAAGCCACCATTATTAATCGGCGTCCCGCCTAACAGTATAAGAGGGATAAAGCGGAAAACGGTCACAGAGAGTCCGGACTTCAAGACGAATGGCGGCCAAAAGATCCGGCCGGTCATGAGCCTGAATGGCACGGTTCATCCATTCGCCGACCTGAATCATATCAGACTCCAGCAGCCCTCTCGTGGTAACGGCGGCGGTTCCTATCCGAATACCGCCAGTGACAAAACGACTCTGGGTATCAAAGGGCACGGCGTTCTTGTTTACCGTCATGCCCGCATCCTCCAGAGCCCGCTCCGCGTCTTTACCAGTAATATTTTTATTAGCGAGATCAACCAGCAATAAATGATTATCCGTACCGCCGGATACCAGCCGAAAATCATGTTTCAGCAGATTATCAGCCAGGGTTACGGCGTTTAAAACCACCTGATGTTGATACTGCTTGAATTCATCAGTCATGGCCTCTTTGAAACTCACGGCCTTGGCGGCGATGACATGCACCAGCGGCCCGCCCTGAATACCGGGGAATATCTTACTGTCCAGTTTCTTGCCAAATTCCTCGCGAGCCAGAATCATGCCGCCCCGCGGGCCGCGCATGGTCTTATGGGTGGTGGTGGTAACAAAATCAGCGTAAGGTATGGGGGATGG